>NZ_AKZL01000065.1:0-25377 GCF_000282755.1 Shewanella sp. POL2 | reverse complement strand
GCCAATTTGCTAGGCTTTTTTGTTATCTAAATGGTCATGGTCACTCAACATTGGGATGTGTATAAAGGAATGGCGATGTCAGTAAAGGTGAATGCCGCTGCGATAAAGTGCCTAGCCCATCAAGGATTGTAGGCTTTCTTGGCTGCTAAAGCGTTTGACGAAAAAGTCCAAGAAGGCGCTGATATTGGTGGCTAATTGTCTGCGGCTCGAATACACCCCGTAGACCTTAAAGGGTTCAATCGGCCATTCCTGTAAGATTGGCACTAGCTGGCCGTTGGCGAGTTCGGTTTTGCAGGCGGAGTTTGATAGCATTGCAATCCCAAAGTCATCGAGGGCTAACTGCTTAACCATTATCGGGCTATTGACCCTGACTTTACGCTGAAAGTTTACCATGGTTTTGCGAGCACCTTTGCCTAAGGGCCATATGGGTGCTGAGCGGGATGTCCCTAGCAGAATACCACTATGGTCGCTCAGCTCCTTAGGTGTTGCGGGGGTGCCGCGTGCTTTTAAATAGCCAGGGCTTGCTACCAGAATTGGTTGACGCTCGAACAGTAATCTTGCAACAAGATCAGAGGATTGCAGTGGTCCATATTTGATAGCTATGTCATATCCTTCACCCACCAAACCGATATCGTTGTCGGTAAACTGGACATCTAATTCCACATTGGGATATAAACGCATGAATCCGCTACAGAGGTTAGCAATTAATTCTTGGCTAAAAGAGACCGGAATGGCTATCCGTAATGATCCTGATACATCATCATGGGTACTCTCGATAACAGCCTTGGCCGCTTCCACCTCATTGCGAATGGAATCACAGTGTTGATAAAAGAGTGCCCCGACTTGGGTAAGACTCAGGTTACGGGTGTCGCGTTGTAACAATCGCACGCCTAGTTGTTCTTCAAGCTGCGCGATTTTGCGACTTATGGTGGATTTTGGGTGGCCGGTTTCACGTGCAGCTTGGGAGAATCCCTTTGCTCTCACTACGGCTGCAAATAGCATCATACCGTTTAAATCTGGCATGTTTTTCCCACTGTCTCATATTTGGAACATAGCGTCTTATGCAGTTTAATGGCATTTGGCGGGATAACAAAGTTATATTTATTGGCTAAAAATTTTCAGAGGCTAAAGCAGAGGATCTTTTGATGACCAGCAATAATCAGCCCAAACACATGACTCAAGCCCAAACGCCCGATCCGCTTTTTTTACAGGCCGAGCATTTGGCAAAGGATTTTTCTCTGTTTCCAAAACACAGTAAACAGAGCTTATCAGAAGAAATTAAAGGTCTTTTAAATGAAGATGCCATTCAGGCAAATTTAAAAGACTTGGCATCGTTAGATGTTGACGGTTATGTCGCAAAAGTGATCCAACCGACCCAAGACAAAGGTCGTCCTGGTGCTAAACGTATCATTGCGGACCTAAAGGGGCGCTTGATTACCGAAACTCACTTGGGCTCTTTCTACAGTGCTGAGGTCGAGTTGAATTTCGGTTCACGCACTCGTCGTATCGGCTTTATTGCTCAAGAGCGCACAACGGCTAACGGTGCATGGATGCCTGAGCATCACTATGCCGCCTGTAAAGCGATTCGTCATTTTGCCGAATTGTCTATGCCTATCGTCTATTTAATCGATACCCCAGGGGCCGATGCAGGCGAAGTGGCCAACAGCCAAAACCAAGCACATTCTATTTCTAAGGCGATTGCCGAGAGTGCCAACGTTGACGTACCGACAGTCGGTATCGTTATCGGTGCGGGTTACTCGGGTGGCGCGATTCCTTTAGCTGCAGCCAACATTCTGTTATCGCTGCGCGATGGTATTTTCAACACCATTCAACCACAAGGTCTACAAAGTATCGCCCGTAAGTACAACCTGTCATGGCAGGAATGTGCTAAATCTGTGGGTGTATCTCCAGAAGAGCTTTACACCGCCGGTTGTATCGATGGCATTATCGATTTTTCTCCAGGTGACCGTGACGAGCGTCAGCACAATTTACGCCGCGCGATTATCAGTAGTATCGAAGCGGTTGAGCGCGCAGCAGTGAACTTTGTACGTGAATCTAAGGATTTACGTGAGCATTATGATCGCAGTTTAGCGCGTTTCCTTAATCCATCTAAAAACTTGATGGCATTAGAGTTAAACGCTGAATTGGCTGTGGCAACGAGCCCAACCAACCACCACAACTTGTTTGGTAGCGCTTACCGTTACCTGCGTTATTTAACGCTGCGTAGCCGTATTCATTCGATCTCTCAGGAGCAATACGGACGTTTGTCACGTGTCAGTGTGCCCGAGGGCGATCTGTTAGCGCGTATCCAGCAAGAGCAAGATCGTGTATTCCAAGCTTGGCTATCTAGCCCTGATAAGCTGGTTTACGATGAAGATCTGAACAAATTGTGGGCGAACTTTATTGCTAAGCGCGATGAAATTTCAACCGAACGTAATATGCTGACACGTTTTATTTTGGGTGAACCAAAAGAAAACTATAAAAAAGCTCGTAAGGCACTGTTATTTAACATCGGTTGGTCTTTATATCACCGTTGGAAGAGCAACGCGGCAAACAACTTTAAGGGCTTAATTCAGCATCTTGAAAATCTGCCTAAGTCTGTAACTCAAGCAAAATGGCCTGAGCTTAATCAATTGACTGTGCTCGATGTCGTTGTAAACGATGAGCTGCGTGAAGACTTTATTTGGCAATGCCATAACATCCTGATTTTTAACTCACTTTACGACAACGTTGTGGGTAGCTTAGCGTCTATCGCGAAAGAAGCCATGATGTCTAAGAGTCTGTCACGCAACTCTGTGAACAATCTACTGCACAAGTCGATTGACCATGCGCTGTCTACTCAGGATACCGCAAACGACAAGGCTAAATTCTACAAGTGGCTTAAGTACTTTATGAGCCAATCTAACCGTGCCGATCTCTTGGTGCGTGTAGAGCAGTGGAAGAGTGTGGGCTTCCCACAACTTAACGACAGTTTATTCGTTATCCTGACTTACTTCTTCGAACGTTTATTGCCTGAATACTTCGACAGTGAAAGCGACCACAGCAAATACACTGGTGCGATTAACCCTGTGCGTATCGGTCGTCGTAAGGACTTCTGGAACCGCTTGACCATGGGTTATCAGGACTTACTGATCCAAAAAGTATTACGTGACGAAAAACGTACTGGCAAGATGACGTGGGAAAATGTGATTAAGCAATTTTTCACTAATTTCGACGAAATCAATGGCGACAAAATGTCGGCTAACTTGCTCAACTTCCCTGGTTTCCGTTTATCCATTGAAGATGCGTTAGATAAAGGTATTCGTCCTTGCGGCCTGATCACCGGTATTGCTGACTTTAAAGAAAAGGGACAAAAAGTCCGTGTGGGTCTGGCGGTATCTAACACTGCATTCCAAGCGGGTGCCTTCGATATGGCGAGTGCCGAGAAATTCTCTGCGCTGCTGATCGAATGTGCTAAGCGTAAATTGCCAGTAGTTTGTTTTATCAGCTCAGGCGGTATGCAGACTAAAGAAGGTGCTGCGGCACTGTTCTCAATGGCTGTTGTGAACGACCGTATCACACGCTTTATCCGTGATAACGAATTGCCAGTATTGATGTTTGGTTTTGGTGACTGTACCGGTGGTGCGCAAGCGAGTTTCGTGACTCACCCATTAGTGCAAACCTACTACCTGTCTGGTACTAACATGCCATTCGCTGGTCAAATGGTGGTTCCAGCTTACTTGCCTTCGACTTCTACACTGTCTAACTACTTGTCGAAAGTACCAGGTGCAATGGCGGGCTTAGTCCACAACCCATTCAGCGAAACCTTAGATAACCAATTGGCGAGCATCGATCCTCTGATGCCAATGCCAACGGCGAAGATTAATGACGTAATCATCAATGCTCTGTCGACTCTGGTTGTTGAAGCGCCTGTTGAAGAAGAAGTGATTGTTCAAAACGATCCTCGTAAGTTAATGAAACCAATTAACAAAGTATTGGTTCATGCCCGTGGTTGTACCGCTGTTAAGTTGATCCGTAAGGCCCACGATAACGATATCAACGTGGTATTAGTGGCGTCAGATCCTGACATGACTGCCGTACCTGCGGATATGCTGAAAGATTCTGACAAGTTAGTCTGTTTAGGGGGTAACACCTCTGACGAAAGTTACCTGAATGCTTACTCAGTGTTGAAAGTTGCCGAATACGAGCAAGTTGATGCACTGCACCCAGGTATCGGCTTCCTGTCTGAAAGTCCACAATTTGCGGCATTGTGTGTGAATAATGGGGTTAACTTTGTGGGTCCTAGCGTGCATTCAATGACGACTATGGGTAACAAGTCGAACGCGATTAAGACTTCACAAAGCCAAAACGTACCTGTGGTACCAGGTTCACACGGTATTCTGACGAACGCTGAGCAAGCGGTAAACGTGGCCAATGAAATTGGTTACCCAGTGCTGCTCAAAGCGGTACAAGGCGGTGGTGGTAAAGGTATTCAGGTCGTTAAACGTCCTGAGGATATGATTGGTTTATTCCAAAAAACCGCTACCGAAGCGGCAGCCGCCTTCGGTAACGGCGACCTGTACTTAGAGAAATATGTTACGTCACTACGTCATATCGAAGTGCAATTACTGCGCGACCAATTTGGTCACGCTAAAGTATTGGGTTTACGTGACTGTTCAGTACAACGTAACAACCAGAAAGTGGTTGAAGAGTCTGGTTCAACCATGTTGCCAGATGAACTGAAAAAACAAGTGCTGGATTACACCCGTGCCTTAGGTGATGCGACCGATTATATGGGCGCAGGTACTGTAGAGTTTATCTACAACCTAGACGCAAACGAAGTGTACTTCATGGAGATGAACACTCGTCTGCAAGTAGAGCATCCAGTAACCGAAGCGACTTCTGGTATCGATATCGTAAGCGCGCAGTTTGATATTGCTGCGGGTCGTTCAATCGAGCATTTAGAGCCGAAAGAAATCGGTTATGCGATGGAAGTGCGTGTAACGGCTGAGAAAGCCGCACTCGACAGCCATGGCGTACTGCAACTGGTTCCAAACCCTGGCAAGATCACCGAATGTGTATTCCCTGATCATCCAGATGTGGAAATCATCTCGATTGCTGCACCGGGCAAAGAAGTTTCGCCTTATTACGATAGCTTAATCGCCCAGGTGATTATGCGCGGTGAAAACCGTGAAGACGTTATTGCGAAGCTACATGCTTACCTCGACAGTGTAGTGCTCAAAGGTATCGCGACTAACATTCCATTGCTGAAGTTAATCCTAAGCGATGGCACCTTCAAAGAAGGTGTATACGACACTAACTATCTGCCACGCTTTATGGCTGAGCTAGATATTCCAGCACTGATCGCTGAAATGGAAGCCGCTGCCGAAACCGTTGGGGTGGATACTGAGTCGCTGCGTGTGGGTGAAAGTAACGAGCTTAAAGTATTAGCCCAAGGCGCAGGTATCTTCTATACCTCTCCAGCGCCAGGCGAACCTGATTTCGTTAAAGAAGGTGATATTGTAACCGTTGAGCAAACCCTTGCCTTGACTGAAGCAATGAAGATGTTCTCGCAGGTTAACTTGGCTGGCTTTAACCGCCAAGGCGCCGTGCTCTATCCTGAGGATAAGAAGTACCGCATCGAGCGTATTCTGAACAGCAATGGTCAGCAAGTATCGCAAGGTGACCTACTCTTTGTTGTGTCACCAGTTGAAGATTAATCTTGTAAAAATAGATTAAGTAAACGAAATACCCGTCAATTTGGCGGGTATTTTTTTATCGGTAACAAGATTACGTTTCTCAGGTTCGGTGCATTTTCCTGCTTAGGATGAGCGAATTGGTATTATCTTAATATCATGTATACACTTTTTATCTACGTCAGCGAATTACTGAATGTATTTGAGAAGCGACATGGGTTGTCGATTTTGGTTTTTACTCTTCTGTTTATGCTCACCCTTAACTGTGAGTGCAGAGCGTTTGGCTTCGCGCTATCTCAAAACCGCTGATGACGGTGCTAGCAGTAGGCAGTTAGTCCGTTACTGTGTTGATCCCGACTGGCTGCCCTATGAAGCGATACGAGAGGGCAAACACGTAGGGGTCTCATCGGACTATATTCGTTACATTGAGTCCCATTCTCCCCTTAAATTCATTCTTGTTCCCACAACATCTTGGTCTGAAACTCTTAATTTTTTACAAGCTGGGCGCTGTGATTTAACTCCAATGTTGAACAAAACCGCTACCCGAGAGCAATTTTTACATTTTAGCCATGTGTATTTTCACTCGCCAAATGTGTTGGTTTCGCTAAAAGAACAGCCATTTTTACAAGGATTTGAAAACATAGGCTCACGAACATTAGCCGTGCCTAAAGGTTATCGTCTCGCTGAGTATATTCAGCAATATTACCCTAGAGTCAAAATCATCGAAGTGGCCAGTGAACCAGCGGGACTCGAGGCTGTGCTCGATAAGCGCGCTGATTTATTTGTTGGGTCAATGTTTTCGGTGAATGCTTATATTCAGCAGACAGGTTTTAACCATCTTAAAATTGCGGGGTGGGGCGGGCCAGAAGATGAACTACGCATGGGAGTGAGTTTAGGCCATGAAGCACTGCTGCCGATACTTAATCAAGTACTTGATGATGTTGATGAGCTTGAGCGAATTAGGATTTACCAGAAATGGAACAATATTACTGTTATCGATGAGACTAACTATTGGCTTATCTATCAAGTGATTGCAGGTACTCTGCTGGTGATATTCTTACTTGCGACTCGGACTTATTTTATCAGTCGCTATAATCGACGCTTAACCGATAAAAATACACAGCTTGAAGCCCTTCGTCGGCAATTAGAACAAACCAATACTGAACTCGAGTTTTTATCTACCCATGATCCGCTCACCAAACTCTATAATCGCCATTACTTTAACCGCCAGTTTGTGCATGAGCATCGTTCTGAGACCGCAACAGAAAGTACCATCTGTCTTGTCATGTTAGATATCGATTTCTTTAAAGAGATTAATGACACCTTAGGTCATACTGTCGGAGATAATATTTTGATGGAGCTGTCTACTGTGTTGCAGCATTGTGTGCATGAATCAGATGTTGTTGCCCGTTGGGGAGGTGAAGAGTTCGTGATCCTTTGCCATCAGACTTCAATTACTTTAGTTAACTCATTGTGCCAGCGGATTGCTGCGGCGATTAAGGATTATCGCTTTAGTGGTGATGTGCGGCTCACCTGTAGTTTTGGGATTGCCAAATTAGCGATTAATGAACCAATGCAGTCCTGCTTTGAACGAGCAGATAAAGCACTGTATCAAGCGAAAGCCTTGGGCAGAAATCAGATTTGTATTGATGAATCCAATGCTTAGTTTGCAAAATTAGATGCATTGCTAAGCCCATTGCCACTTTACTCGATCAATTTCACATTTATGCTAATCAACTTTTAGGTTAAACCGAGTTTTAACCTGAGTTGAAGTTTGTATTGAGGTTGCATTGGGCTGGTCTTTTGCCATTTGTGAGTCCTTAAAGTATGAGAAATCTGCAATATCGGTAAAAAAACGCTTATTTTTAGGCTTTTTACTAATTGTTTGAAAACTGAGCTAAATTTTTTTATTTAATTGTTTTAATGCATTTTTCTTATTTTTTTTTAATTTTTTCCGCGACTTTATCGTGAAAAATTGCAAGAGCCATTTGCGCATAGCGGGGTTCCAATTTACAATATGCGCCTAAAATAATCTGATGTGCGGTGTGTCGGTGGTTTGTCGCATACTCCGTCTACTTCTTAAACTAATCATTAAAGTTGAATCATGACCGAATTATCCAAATACAGAAACATTGGTATCTTCGCTCACGTTGACGCGGGTAAAACCACGACCACCGAGCGTATTCTTAAGCTAACCGGTAAAATCCATAAAATCGGTGAAGTTCACGATGGTGAATCAACAACTGACTTCATGGTTCAGGAAGCTGAGCGCGGTATTACCATTCAGTCAGCGGCAGTAAGCTGCTTCTGGAAAGATCACCGTTTCAACGTTATTGACACCCCTGGGCACGTTGACTTCACTGTTGAAGTTTACCGTTCTCTGAAGGTTCTTGACGGCGGTATCGCTGTATTCTGTGGTTCTGGTGGTGTTGAGCCTCAATCAGAAACTAACTGGCGCTATGCGAACGAATCTGAAGTTGCTCGTATCATCTTCGTAAACAAGTTAGACCGTATGGGTGCTGACTTCTTACGTGTTGTTAAGCAAACTAAAGACGTTTTAGCTGCTAACCCACTGGTTATGGTTCTGCCAATCGGTATTGAAGATGAGTTCTGTGGTGTTGTTGACCTGCTAACTCGTAAAGCCTACGTATGGGACGATTCTGGTATTCCAGAAAACTTCGAAGTTAAAGATGTTCCAGCGGACATGGTTGACTTAGTTGAAGAATACCGTGAAATGCTGATCGAAACTGCTGTTGAGCAAGATGACGATCTGCTAGAAGCTTACATGGAAGGCGAAGAGCCATCTGTTGAAGACCTGAAACGTTGTATCCGTAAGGGTACTCGTACTATGGCATTCTTCCCAACATTCTGTGGTTCAGCCTTCAAAAACAAAGGTATGCAACTGGTTCTGGATGCTGTTGTTGATTATCTGCCAGCGCCAGATGAAGTTGATCCACAACCTTTAACTGACGAAGAAGGTAACGAAACTGGCGAATACGCTATCGTTTCTGCTGATGAGTCATTAAAAGCATTAGCGTTCAAGATCATGGATGACCGTTTCGGTGCCCTGACTTTCGTACGTATTTATGCTGGCCGTCTGAAGAAAGGCGATACCATTCTTAACAGTGCAACTGGTAAGACTGAGCGTATCGGCCGTATGTGCGAAATGTATGCTAACGATCGTATCGAAATTGAATCAGCTGAAGCTGGTGACATTATCGCAATCGTGGGTATGAAGAACGTACAAACTGGTCACACACTGTGTGATGTTAAGCACCCATGTACTCTGGAAGCCATGGTGTTCCCAGAGCCAGTTATCTCTATCGCAGTAGCGCCAAAAGATAAAGGCGGCAGCGAGAAGATGGCTATCGCTATCGGTAAGATGATCGCAGAAGATCCATCATTCCGCGTAGAAACTGATGAAGATTCAGGTGAAACCATCCTTAAAGGTATGGGTGAACTGCACTTAGATATTAAAGTGGACATCCTGAAGCGTACTTATGGTGTTGAGCTGATCGTAGGTGAGCCACAAGTGGCCTACCGTGAAACCATTACTCAAATGGTTGAAGACCAATACACCCACAAGAAACAATCTGGTGGTTCTGGTCAATTCGGTAAGATCGAATACATCATTCGCCCAGGTGAGCCAAACTCTGGCTTCGTGTTCAAGTCTTCAGTTGTTGGTGGTAACGTTCCTAAGGAATACTGGCCAGCAGTTGAAAAAGGCTTCGCGAGCATGATGAACACCGGTACTATCGCTGGCTTCCCAGTGTTAGACGTTGAGTTTGAACTGACTGACGGTGCTTACCACGCAGTTGACTCTTCAGCTATCGCGTTCGAAATCGCTGCTAAAGCGGCATTCCGTCAATCTATGGCTAAAGCTAAACCACAACTGCTTGAGCCAATCATGAAAGTTGACGTGTTCAGCCCAGAAGACAACGTGGGTGACGTGATCGGTGACTTAAACCGTCGTCGCGGTATGATCAAAGACCAAGTTGCTGGTGTAACGGGTGTTCGCGTTAAGGCTGACGTACCGTTATCAGAAATGTTCGGTTACATCGGTACTCTGCGTACAATGACTTCAGGCCGTGGTCAGTTCTCTATGGAGTTCTCACACTACAGCCCATGTCCAAACAGTGTTGCGGAAAAAGTTGTTGAGCAAGTTAAAGAGCGTAAAGCTGCTGAAGCTAAGAAGTAATTCTTAACTTCCTCTAAATAGAAACCGCTGCTAAGCCTAGGCTAGCAGCGGTTTTTTTATGGGTGATGCACTGGTTGACATTAGACGGTTGACGAGTCAGCATTCAGCATTCAGCATTCAGCATTCAGCATTCAGCATTCAGCATTCAGCATTCAGCATTCAGCATTCAGCATTCAGCATTCAGCATTCAGCATTCAGCATTCAGCATTCAGCATTCAGCATTCAGCATTCAGCATTCAGCATTCATTATTCACGCTTTTTGTTTACTTAATTCCAGTAGAGCATTTGCCGCGGGAGTTAACGGTAAGTTCTGCCGCCAAATCAGGGCTAAATCCCAAGTTAATGCCGGTTGCATCGGTCTAAAGACTAGGTTGCTGTGACTGAGTTTTTGGCAAATAGGTTCGGGTAATATGGCCAGTCCCATGTCGGCTTCAACCATGGTTGCAAGAAAGTCCCATTGACCACTGCGAAAGGCGATATTTAATTGCACGCCAGCCTTACGGCTGAGGCGAGTTATCAATTTGGCAAGTGAGAAGTCCTCGTTATAGAGAATAAACGGATAAGCTTCAAAATCTTGCCAGTTGAGATATGACTTAGCCGCAAGCGGGTGCCCATCAGGCAGGCAAGCTAACAGAGGATATTTTGTCAGCGGTTGGTTGACTAGCTCAGTCTCATGGGTTGTGGGTAACGCAGTAAAGGCAATATCTAAACTGTTATTTAGCAGTGCCTGCTCGCAGCCAAATCCCCCGTATTCATACATTTGTAGTTCAACCCCTGGATAACGCTTACGATAGCTCGTCAGTAATCCAATAATTAAGCTACTCATCATGGGGCAGACACCGAGTCTAAGCCGCCCCGATTTTAGGCCGCTTAAGTTACTCATATCCTCCTGCAATCTATGCCATTGTCCGAGGATCTCCCGCGCACTGTGTTCAAACAGTTGCCCAGCTTGGGTTAGCTCCACCTTTTGATTGTTACGGATCAGCAGGGTTTCTCCTACGCTTTCTTCAAGCCTTTGGATGATTTTGCTGAGCGTTGGTTGAGTGATAAAGCATTTTTGTGCTGCACGGGTGAAGTTTTCCGTTTCAACTAAGATCAGAAAACATTGTAAGGTCTTGATTGGAATGTTCATGCTCAAATGGAATCCATTGTATGGCGTTAATTCATTTTACTGATGATGGTCTAAGTATTACTTTGAACTTGTTAACAGAACAGGAGATTTGGTCATGAAGTCAACGTCAAGTTTATGGGTAGGTGCTTTGTGGCAGGCGGCGATGCCTGAAACAAAGAATGTGCAAACAGCAAAGGCAGCGCAAACAAGAGTAACGGCTCCGGCGGGTGATTTGCATAAAGCAAAACAACAAGTTAACCCAGCCTAGGCTGGGTTTTTACTTTTCCGCATTTTATCTATTGTCCCGTCTGCTTATTTTTCAGTTCGTCCAACATCTCCCCCCACTGAGTTTTTAAGTTTATCTCTAATTTTGTTATGGATAATAAAAAGCCACTGGATGATCAGTGGCTTTGGTGCGGGCAGGGGAGGATTGTTTTACTGAGTTGAGAACTTATTATCAACTAAAGGCGCTTTGTTTTCTGCTTGCGCAACATGGCACTGGGTGCAGAAATAATTATGGCCATTGAGCGTGCCCTTATCGTCGATAACGTGGGATTTCGCCACTGGTGTGGCTTTCATCCGTGGGGCTTTATCCCAGCTATGGCAAGTTAAACAGCCATTTTTATCTAAGGTGATTTTGTAATCATCCTTATGGGGGATGAGTGGCGGTTGGTCAGTAAAACTGCGTTCCAACGCCTTACCGCGAGCTGGGTAAACGGGCATAGCATCAGCGGGGCGAATATCGGTCACCGCGCTATCGCCGGCGAGGGATTTGATATTGACTGGTGTTGCTTGAGAGTCTGCTTGTTGGCCTGAGCAGCCGCCGATGGCTAATACAATCGCGGCTAAGGTGAGTATTTTTTTCATTGGTCATTCTCCGCCTTGGGGGCAATGTGTTGACGAATTGGTGAAGTGGTTGATGGCGAGTGACAATCGGTCGAATCGCCTGAACTAAGTTGAGCCTGAGTGGCCGTAAAACGTGTTTGATAGCGAAATACGCGCTTTGCGCAGACATCGATACAGCGGCCGCATTGGGTGCAGTCTGGGCTAGTGATTACCGGATTTTGCCCTTTTAACGCGGGCTTTAATACTTGGCGCTCGGGGCAAACAGCAAAGCAATCCATGCAGTTATCACAGGCGCTAGCTTTGCTGGCGACGATCTTAATGGGGCTCCATTTGCCGATTAAGCCAAATAGGGCGCCCGTTGGGCACAGGTGACCACACCAAGCGCGCTCGGCGATAAATAGATCCAGCAGAAATATCGCCGCTAAGATCCATAAACCACTGAGACTGCCAAATAGCACGGCGCGATAGACTAAGGGGACGGGATTAATCCATTCCCAAATCAAGCTGCCCGTGAGCAGTGGCAATAACAGCACGAGTGCCAGCAGGTAATAACGTAAATTACGCGGTAACTCGCTGGTGCGAGGGAGGTTTAGTTTACGTCTGAGCCAGCTTGCGGTATCGGTGACCAGATTGACGGGACACACCCAACTGCAAAACACCCGGCCACCGGCGAGGGCATAAAACAGTATGACCAAGGTTGCACCTATCAATAGGCTAAGCTTGGGAATATGCCCGCTAATGAGCATTTGTAAGCTCACTAGCGGATCGGCAAAGGGAATGGTATCGAGCAGTAAACTGGCCGATAAATTACCCTTAAATAGCCAAATTCCCAGTAATGGCCCCATTGCGAATAAGCTCAAAAGGCCTAGTTGCACAGTACGGCGTAGTAGCAAATATTTGTGTGCGCCAAACCAACCGAGTTCTGCAATGGCTGCGGCATGCTCGCCTTGCATGCGGGCTTTTGAGTTCATGGTCCGGTTATTCATAGACTTGTTACTCATAGCGTTAGCCCCTTATTCAACATCTCTAAGGTGGTTTCCTCAGTGTTGAGATAAGTGTCATGCTCCGCTGCCTTACCGAGTGCTAATGCCGTCGGTAAGACTTTTATGGCGGCGGTATCGAGCACGCAGGCGTGCTCGCATTTGCCACAACCCGTACAGGTATCGCTGTTGACTGTGGGTAAAAACATGGCGTGGTGATCGCTATGTTGATTGCGTTGGCGTTCTAAGGTGATGGCGTTGTCGATTAACGGACAAACCCGATAACAGACATCACAGCGTAATCCCTTAAAGTTAAGGCAATTTTTCTCATCGATCAGTACCGCAACACCCATTTTGGCATCGCTAATGTGCTCAAGTTGAGGATCAAGCGCGCCCGATGGGCAGGCTTTGATGCAGGGAATATCCTCACACATTTCGCAGGGAATGCGTCTTGCGGTAAAGAATGGCGTGCCAGTGGCGGCGCCATCGAACCAACGTGCCAGTGTTAGCGTGTCGTAAGGGCAAGCCTCAACACACAAACCGCAGCGCATGCAGGCCGAGAGAAAATCGCTTTCTTCAAGGGCGCCCGGCGGTCTGCAAGCTTGGGAGGCGAGTTGACCTTGGCTTTTTGCCGTGGCCGTCAAGCCTAATCCCACAAGCCCCATCACACAGCCAGCCTTAGCCGTCGTGGCCAAAAACTGGCGACGGTTGACTTGTTTGACTGTGAATGGACTCTTCACTTGCTGACTCACCTTAGACTCCTTAATCGCTTTCAAATACGCTTATCGCTATCAAATGAGGGCTTAGGCCTTCATCACTTTTACTGGGCACTTCTTAAAATCAGTTTCTTTTGACAGTGGATCGGTCGCATCCAGAATCAACTTGTTAACTAACTGACGCGCATCGAAGAAGGGCATAAACACCACGCCGCGTGGCGGTTTGTTACGGCCTTTGGTTTCGACACGGGTTTTGACCTCACCACGGGGAGATGCCACTATCACTTCATCACCACGTTGCAGACCTCGGGCCTTAGCGTCTTCAGGATGCATAAAGATTTGTGCATCAGGATAGGCGCGATAGAGCTCAGGTACACGGGCGGTCATCGAACCTGTATGCCAGTGTTCGAGCACGCGGCCGGTAGACATCCACAGATCGTATTCTGAGTTAGGCTCTTCCGCTGCTGGTTCGTAAGGCAGGGCGAAAATTACCGCTTTACCATCGGGTTTACCGTAGAACTTAAAGCCTTCACCTGCCTTAACATAAGGATCGCTACCTTCAACGAAGCGACGCAGGGTTTCTTTACCCTCAACCACTGGCCAGCGTAGACCGCGGGTTTCGTGGTAACGGTCAAAGTCGGCTAAGTCATGGCCATGGCCGCGACCGAAGGCGGCGTATTCTTCGAAGATGCCTTTTTGTAGATAGAAGCCAAAGTGTTCACTTTCGTCGTTTAGGTCGCCCTTACAATCGGTAGTCGGGAACTTGTTGATGACACCATTGGCAAACAGTACTTCATAAAGGGTCTTGTCAGCGTATTCAGGCTTTTTAGCGATAAGCTCTGCGGGCCACACTTCAGACACTTTAAAGCGTTTTGAAAACTCGACTAATTGCCACAGATCCGATTTAGCTCCCTCAGGCGCTTTAACCTGTTGATGCCACATATGGGTGCGGCGCTCGGCGTTACCGTAGGCGCCTTCTTTCTCGACCCACATGGCGGTCGGTAGAATAAGGTCTGCTGCCATGGCGGTGACGGTTGGGTAAGGATCGGATACCACGATAAAGTTCTCTGGATTACGGAATCCCGGGTAAATTTCATCGTTGATATTCGGGCCGGCTTGCATGTTATTGGTACACATAGTCCAATAACAGTTTAGCTTACCGTCTTTGAGCATCCGGCTTTGCAGCACGGCATGGTAGCCAGGTTTAGGTGGAATCGTGCCTTCAGGCACTTGCCACATTTTTTCGGTGATCGCGCGATGCTTATCGTTATCCACCACCATATCAGCAGGTAAGCGGTGGGCGAAGGTGCCGACTTCACGGGCGGTACCACAGGCTGAAGGTTGGCCTGTCAGTGAGAATGGGCTGTTGCCAGGTGTGGCGATTTTGCCCGTCAGTAAGTGAATGTTATAGAGCATGTTGTTTGCCCACACTCCACGAACGTGTTGGTTAATCCCCATGGTCCACAGGCTCATAACCTTCACTTTAGGATCGGCATAGGCCTTGGCTAAGGTTTCTAATTTTTCAGGCTCTACACCACTCATTTTTGCTGCGTATTCCAGCGTATAAGTGCTGACGAACTTAGCGTATTCTTCGAAGCTAATAGGGCTAGATTTACCATTGCCAGGATTTTTGGCTTTCTTCTCTAACGGATGATCTGGACGCAGGCCATAGCCGATATCATCTACACCGAGGGCAAACTTAGTGTGTTTAGTCACAAAGTCAGTATTTACCGCTTTGTTTTGAATGATGTAGTTGGCGATATAGTTGAGGATCACCAGATCTGATTGCGGATGGAAAACCATCGGGTTATCCGCAAGATCGAAGCTACGGTTCTCGAAGGTGGATAGTACATGCACGCGACAGTCTTTACTGCTTAAACGGCGATCAGATAAACGTGCCCACAGGATCGGATGCATCTCGGCCATGTTGGCGCCCCAGAGCACAAAGTGATCGGCGGCTTCTAAGTCGTCGTAACAGCCCATCGGTTCATCAATACCGAAGGTACGCATAAACCCAACGACCGCTGAGGCCATACAGTGGCGGGCGTTAGGGTCGATGTTGTTGGTTAAGAATCCAGCTTTATGCAGTTTAGATGCAGCGTAACCTTCCCAAATCGTCCACTGACCAGAACCGAACATACCGACTGAGGTTGGGCCTTTAGTGGCGATGCTGTGTTTCCACTTAGCGGCCATAGTATCGAAGGCAACATCCCAACTTACTGGGGTAAACTCGCCTTCTTTGTGGTATTTGCCGTCTTTCATGCGTAGTAATGGCGTGGTTAATCTGTCCTTGCCGTACATGATTTTCGACAGGAAGTAGCCTTTAATACAGTTTAGCCCGCGGTTAACTGGGCTTTCTGGATCGCCTTTGGTGGCAACCACTTTACCCGCTTTGGTACCGACTAATACGCTACAACCCACACCGCAAAAACGGCAGGGGGCTTTGTCCCACTTGATATTATCTGACTCGGCGGCTTCAACCATTTTCACGGGAAGCGTGACGCCAACGGCCGTCGCAGCGGCAACCGCTGCGTTAGCCTTGAGAAACTCGCGGCGGCTAATGCTCATAGTGTTTCCTCACTCTCTTTTTCTAACAGTTCTTGTTCTAGGGGTTCTACTTGGTGGTAAATCAAACTGGCGGATAACACACCGGACAGGCCATTGATGGCTTCAACATTGTCGAGAATGGCTTTTTGGGTATTCCCTTCGAGGGTAATAACCAACTTGCCTTCGGGTGAAATGGCGTGGATATCGCAGCCTTTTAACGCGGCAATATCGGCTTCAACCTGTTGCAAGGCATTAGGGGCTGCATGTACCACGAGGCTGGTGACATGGTATTCCTGACTCATAGCGGTGACCTTTATCTTGAGATGCACTCAGCTGCTTTGCATAAACATCTGTACAACTGAATGTGGATAACTGCGAGTCTAGACCTGATAAAAAATGTGGGTATACCTCACAAGAGGTATTGCAGGGGATAGTCGATCGGGATCAAAGTTTTGCGCGTGATCTAACTCTCAGTTTGAAATTTAAACAATCGCTATCTCTTTGGAGAGGGAATGGCGAGATTGGTTAGATTAGCGAAAGATCCGGCAGTCAAACATCACTATGAGTGGGTTAATATCCCGTCAGCTCCATATAACCCATGCCGGTGTGGCTACCGCTAAGTTTGATTGGGCCTTCCCAATAGGAGGTGGATAACGCCATGGCGCTATTGGGATTTAACGGTGAGATACGGATATCGATTTGCTCACTCGGGATTTGGACTTGCCAGCTTACAGGGTATTTGCCGGTGCGGGTGGTTTGCCATTCCAGCGGCGTCATTTTTATTCCATCTGGCGTGTCTCGGGAGTTGATATTACGGCCTGTGCCATCGGCAAACATTCGTCTGGCGCTGTAAAAGGCTAATGGAGTTTGAGATTTATCGGTGGATTGCTCCCTTAACTGAAAGAGCATTAGCGCCGAACCATCATTGAGGCGCAGGGCAAACCAATCCCAACCCTGCTGGCTTTTAGTTAAAAATTGTGAGCTCCATTCTCTGTCTAGCCAGCCTTGGCCAGTGACTTTCTCTACCCGACTTTCGGCTTGGCCATTGATGTTGATATGGCGGGTGATCTGGCCAGTAATGCTGATAAAAGGTTGACTGTAGTAGTAGGAAGCGACATTACCCTCGCGGTTTTTAATGCTATAGCCATTATCGCCTTGATATTGCAGCGGTGCTTGGCTGGTCAGCGTTAGCGCGTAACTAAAGTCTGCGGTCTCAACCCTTAAGATTGCCGGAAATAACGCGCTCGACTCACTCTGCCATTGCCAGTTATCGAGATGAATTTGATAGGGATTGGCATTGACGCCGGCAAGCTTTGGATGACCGCGAGACCATTTCTCATGGGCCAGATGTGCTGCGCTAGAGGTCAGTGCGCTATGGGCAAAATAGAGTTGTTCAGTGGCCCAAGCGGACTTAAGGGTAGGCGGTTGCGCATTCTGCGATTCTGTATATTGAGGTTTTAGTGCCACCCTAAATTGGGTCCATTGCGCGCCAAGTTGCTCACCTTTTTCGGTGGTTAAGTTAGCGGTGAGATACCACCATTCTTGCCGAAAGCCGTTGTGGGCAAGATGATCTTGGGGAAAGTGAAACTGATGCTCAGGTGTCACCTTTGCAAAGGCTTGCAGCGTTGAGGTTGTGGTTTCGCCTTCTTTTGTTTGCCCTAGCAAAGCCCCCATGGATTTGGATTCTGAAACGCTCGCGGGCGCATTATCGCAGCCGCTTATCGTGAAAAAGAGTAATCCACCGATGATGAGTTGACTGATTAAGCGTGCGTTTGTACGGCACTTAAGCCAGTTCATTGTGAGTAAACCATTCACTTTCAATTGGGTAATGGTATATGGACGACTGTTCATAGGGTTTCCTGCTGCAAACTGGCTATTAGCGGTCTGCGGGTTTGCCAGTAAAGCGGTAAGAGCACGGCTAAGGTACAAGTCACCAGTGCGATGAGGATGGCTTTGGTATAAGCAAACCAGTCCCAGATCATTTGGATGGTCCAACCAAAGGCTTGCAGGGTGATTTTATTGATTAATAAATACCCCAGCAGAGCGCCCGTAGGCATCGCAATCAGGCAAGTGATTACTACAACCAGTAGCATTTGGCTAAATACCATAGTACGTAGTTTGCTGCGACTCACCCCTAGAGAATAAAGCCGTGCCAGTGGCGCTTGCCGTGCTTGGGTTAACATTAAGCAGGCGCTAAATAGCCCAATGGCGGCCACCAGCAAGGTTAAACTATTGAGCACTAACGTGATTGAAAAAGTGCGTTTAAACATGGCAATGGCTTGGGCCTTTATACTGGCTTGGCTATAAATTTGCGCCTGAGCCAACTCTAGCTCTGTGGCGAGCTGCATTTGCAGTTCATCCAGTTCGGCCTCACTGCGCTTGCCGTTCGTGGGTATTGGTTGTGTTAGCACCGATGAGGAGGGTTTATCAGCTTGTTCCAGAGGATGAAAACTGGCCGCAAGGCTGATGGGTAACAGTGGCAGTTGTGCCTGTTGCCACAGTTGATGGCTAATGATGAGCTCATTGCGGGTATTACCATGATCGTAATAAATACCTGCGATAACCACTTGGTTATTGGTGGCTTTATCGAGCACGTTTAAAGTGACTTTATCGCCCAGCATCAACTGATACTTAATCGCCATTGGCTCACTCACCAAGACAAATTGTCCGCCAAAATAGCGTTGCCATAGGTCGGGTAAACTGTCTTTGAGTGAACTGGAGTATTTGATTGACTCATCATCACGGCTGATAAGATTCACGGGGATCGTTTGAGGCGTTGGGCCTTGGATCGATATCTCTGCATCGACTTGCCATTGTTGATATAGGCCGCTGACACGAGGATCTTGGCTTAATTTATCCCGTACATCAGCCATACGGTTAGCACTGGGGCGTAGGTATAAATCGGCATGTAAGCGGGTTTCTAACCAACTTCTTAGGGTTTGCTCAAAGCTGCCCACTAGGGTATTCATCGCCACATTTGCGCTTAATGCCAGCAAAATGGCCATCATCGCAAGGGAAAGTGGCGCGATAAGCTCGCGGGTTTCGGCGAGCAAATAGTGCTTAAGCCCTGGGCGAGTGAAGGGGAGCAGTAAGCTTACTCCCCAATGCAATACTTGGGGCAACAGCAGAGGAATCGCGACCGTCACTATACCTAGTAATATCAAACTGGTGTTGTAACTTTGGCTGAAGGGAAACAGTATCGCCGCGAGTACGAGTAACCCACAGGCTAAGATAAATTGCCGCTGGTGGGTTTGGTTGTGGGCCTTAGTTTGCTGATAACGGTTAGCGCCTTGGGCAAGGGATTGGCGCGTAAGATCAAAATACAAGGGCATGCAAGCAGCAAGCGCTGCCACTAAGGTGAGCGCGATCGCCTGTGCTAACCAATGCCATTGCCAAATGCCCGGCAGCAAGTGAGCACCATAGAGTTGCTCTAGCGTCATAGCAACCATAGGTTGTAGCCAATGGCTGAGTTGTAAACCTAAGATAAACCCGATTACCGAGCCTAAGATAACCAAAAATAGTAATTCGGCGAGCAGGGCAAGCATCACGTCGAGTCGTTCTAGCCCCTGTTGCAGCAGTTGAATCAGCAGACGTTGGCGTTTCATCAGGCTGTAACGCACGCCGTTATAGGCAATAAATAGCCCAACTACAAAGGCTAACATACTCATTGCATTGAGATTTAAATGAAAACTGCGGGTAAGCGCCATTAAGGCTTGCCCTTGATCTTGCTGACTGTAGCTGGCGAGATCTGGGGTGATACCTAAGGTGTCGAGCCGTTGTTTTAACGCGACTAGTTTATCCCTATCGCTAAATAGGGCGATATAACTGAGTTTGCCCTGCATGCCAAGTAAGTTTTGGGCGAGGGAAATATCGGTCAAGATGGCGCTGCCAAGTCCCCAACTATCATCGACACGGATCACTTTTAGGGTCGATGGTGTTATGGATTGGGCTAGGCTGAGCTGGCCATTGGGCGCGATTTTGCTGGCTAGACTGTCACTCATCACCACCACGGGCTCACCGCTTATTAGGTCGGCAAGGGGCAGATCTCCCATTGAGACAGTAGAATTAGCCGTTGCCTTGTTATTTGAGGACGGTGAAGCGTTTTTTGAGGTTAATGTGGCAGTCAATGCCGCGACAATATCGCTGCCTTCAATTTGCCAATACTGGCCGTTTTGGCCAGCAACTCTGCCACTGACTACCGCAAGACTTTGGCTAATCCCAGCCTGCCTTAAACTGAAATACACCGATTCATCGAGATTATCTTGGCCAACGGGTGAGGTCAGCAGTACATCGGCCCGCTGACTTAATAGCTCTGTGGCTTCGCTATAGCTACGAATCGCATTATCGTTGGTGGCTTTTACCCCGATGAGCAGCGTCACGGCGAGGGCGATTCCGAGTAAAATCGCCCCAGCCTGCAATGGCGCGTGGCGATAATGGGCTAAAAATACCTTGAGTACCCAAGTGATACGCAGCCATTGTCCACTCTTGCTTAAGTGGTGGTATGGATTGGCTTTATGTTCTAGCTGTGTGTTATTCATCATGCTAGCCGGAGATCGACACTGCGGCGTGGGACAGATGCCAGCGTTTGTTCATAAAGGCGGCGCACTCTTCGCTGTGGGTGACCATCAAAATGCTGGTTTGGCTCTCTTTGGCGAGTTCGCATAGCAGTGACATCACCTGTTTACCAGATTCGTCATCTAAGTTACCCGTGGGTTCGTCGGCCAGCAGTAAACTCGGATTGTGGGCTAATGCCCTGGCTATCGCGACCCGCTGTTGTTGTCCGCCGGAAAGCGCTTCAACCTGCCGGTTTAACAATGCCGCTAACCCGAGTTTTTCCACCAAATAATCGCACCAAGGATTCCAGCTATCACCGTTAAGGTGCAGGGAAAAGCCGATATTATTTTTAACATTCAGCGGAGTGAGTAAATTAAATTGCTGGAATACCACGCCTAAATGGGTACGCCTAAACTCACTCCATTGCTTATCTTGCCACTTGGTGGTGGATTGATGATTCAACACAATCTGGCCACTGTCTGCCGTTTCAAAGCCCGCAATCAGATTCAGTAAAGTGCTTTTGCCGCTGCCACTTGGGCCGGTGAGTGCGATAGTCTCCCCTTGATGCAAAGTTAAATCGACCGCTTGCAGTACAGTGTGGCGCTGCTCGCCGTCGCGAAAACTTTTACTTACTTGGATAAGCTTGGCGACTTCTTTCATCTATCTCTTCCAATTGGGATTTAGCCAACCTAGGCGTTAGGCTAAAGATAAAGCATTTTACAATCCTATAGATACCGATATTTGGGCAAGTTAGATCAATTCACATTGATTAAGACTTAGGATTGAGTCTGTTTGAATTTTCTGCGATTAACGGCTTGGCTCTCATTTCTGTGAGCAAATGGGCTTGAGCTATTGTGGTGTTTGTTGCATTCTGTGCGCCCTGTTAAAACGATAGCTGGCTATCGTTTTAACAATCCGTTCGGATGAAGGTAGCAGGAGAGTGGGGAATTAACCCCACACCGACGAGGCAACTTTGTTGTTGGAAGCATTCCATAAACAAAGCACTCTTTCAGGTGCCGCAAGGCGTGGACTGTTACTGGACGAGCCTCTGGAGAGACTACCGATTGCATTAACTTGCAATAATAGGTGGCGCCGAAGGCGAAAGTGTCGCAGTGTTTTAAGCGACGCGAAACGCTCAGGCAAAAGGACAGAGGAGAGGATGACTGCACAGTCCCTGTCGTTTGTCTTTGTGGACTATTTTCCTGCCGTTATTGGCTGGGAAGATGGTATTTCTTTAGGCTGGCAGCGATGTGTCACAGCCATTTCTTTTCCTCCTCCTTTATTAATTTAGTTGTTTAATAATTGAGGAATATCATGAGTTTTGAAGCCTTACTCGGCAGCCTAAACGGTATTGTCTGGGGTCCTATCACACTTTGTTTGTTAGTTGGCACAGGGATTTATCTCACTGCGCGACTAAAGCTTATCCAAGTATTTCGTCTGCCAATGGCGCTGAGCCTATTGTTCAAACCCGCTAAGGGGCATGGTGATCTATCGTCCTTCGCCGCGCTTTGTACTGCATTGTCTGCAACCATAGGTACGGGCAATATTGTTGGGGTCGCAACGGCGATTAAGATGGGCGGCCCTGGTGCGTTATTTTGGATGTGGCTTGCCGCCTTTTTTGGCATGGCGACTAAGTATGCCGAATGTATGTTGGCGGTAAAATACCGCACCACTGATGCGCGTGGACAGATTGCCGGTGGCCCGATGTATTACATCGAGCGTGGCCTCGGTTTGCGTTGGATGGCGAAGTTATTTGCGCTGTTTGGCGTGGGGGTTGCATTTTTCGGCATTGGGACTTTTGCTCAAGTGAATGCGATAAGTGATGCCTTAACTATCGCCTTTGATGTACCAACATGGGCGACTGCGCTAGTGCTAACCCTGCTGGTGGCGGCTGTCACCTTAGGTGGCGTCAAACGTATCTCCAACGTGGCGCAAAAGTTAGTACCGGCGATGTCAATTGGTTATGTGTTGGCCTGTGTGTGGATTTTAATGGTTTTTGCCGATGCCATTCTACCCGCGTTGCAATTAGTGGTGGAGTCGGCTTTTACGCCAGTATCGGCTGCGGGGGGATTTTTAGGGGCCACCGTGGCGCAAGCGATTCAAATGGGGATTGCCCGCGGGGTATTTTCTAATGAGTCAGGCTTAGGTAGTGCGCCCATTGCTGCGGCTGCGGCAAAAACCAATGAGCCCGTCGAGCAGGGCTTAGTGAGTATGACTGGCACCTTTTTCGATACTATTATCATCTGCACTATGACGGGATTAGTGCTTATCATCACTGGGGTATGGAGCGGTGACACTGCGGGCGCGGCCATGACCAGTGCGGCGTTTAGCTTAGGCGGATCGGCTGCCATCGGCCAGTATTTAGTCACTATCGCCTTGGTCTGCTTTGCGTTTACGACCATTTTAGGCTGGCATTACTATGGTGAACGTTGCTGGTACTACTTAGTGGGCGAGCGCGGGCTGCGTGCCTATCAAATCTTGTTTTTAGGCCTGATTGCGGGGGGGGCTTTTATCAAGTTGGATGTGATTTGGTTACTGGCTGATACGGTAAATGGCTTAATGGCCATACCTAATTTGATTGCGATTATTGGATTGCGGCACATTATCATTGCTGAAACGCAAAGCTATTTTGTTCGAACATTCGCTAACCGTACGCTAAACCCTGTTTATTAATGTTGTGAAAACAATATATTAGTTCACATTATTTTAACTTTGAGATTGTCGCCACAGCGTTCTTCGTTTACTTTATAAGAGCTACCCCAAAAAGGGGGGAGACTTAAAACGGGGGCTTTGAGGCGACGCCATGGATAAAAGTAAACTTCGTACTTTCCGCAGCAAAATTTTATCCCATATTGCGCTGCCTTTGATTCTTATCATGGCGGCCGTTTATGGGATTACTTCATGGTTTAATTATCTTTCCCTTGAAAAGCGGCTTTACGATCATTTAGCTCAACAGTCGGCACATTCAGCCTCTCGATTGCAATTATTACTCGAACACGCTCAAACAAATACTCAAGGGCTTGCTGATTTTATTGGTTTTTTGGCTGACAAGAATGATATTAACGATTCTGATAAGCTGCAAAAAGTCTTAACTAATCGCCTCGAACGTAACCCCGATTTTTATGGTTCTGCCGTTGCCTTTAAACCGGGCACTTTTCTCAATAAAAAACTTTTTTCTCCCTATGTATACCGCAGTGGTAATAGTTTCCATTATTTAGATATTGGCGCCGAGGGGTACGATTATACCGATGGGACTTGGGATTGGTGGACGCAAGCCATCAATAAGGTCGAAGGTTATTGGTCAAAAGCCTATTTCGACGAGGGTGCTGGTAATACTTTAATGATTACTTATGCGGTTCCTTTTGGAGTGCAGCCGAACTATTTTGGGGTTACAACCGTTGATTTGGCCTTAGATAGATTACCTGAGCAACTAGGGATAGCCCCTAATCGGCTGATGATATTAGATGAGCAAGGTCGGCTTATCTTTCATGGGGATAAAGAAAAGGTTTTAGCCACATCAGTCTCGGAATGGCTGGATAAAGGAAATCACAAAAATAATACCTTTGGCGCTTTGCTGGAAGATGGGCTGACTGGGCAAGCCAGTTTTGTTGATGATACTGGTACAGTTTATCTTGCCAGCATTGCAGAAGTGGCAAAGTTAAAATGGCACGTGGTTGTTATGGTGCCACAGCAGGAGTTATTTACCTCGCTACTGGACGATATTTCCTCAGTTGTCCTCAACTTAAGTTTATTAACCTTACTGCTGTTATTGACCTGCTATATCGCCGCTAAACGGTTAACTCGTCCACTGGAAACCCTTGAATCCGGCATTTTGGCTTTCGGTCAAGGTAAAACACAGCAGTTGGTTATCCCTAAAGGTGCGATTAGCGAGATAGTGACCTTAAGTGAAACCTTTAACAAAATGGCAGATCTGCTTGCTCAGCGTGAGCAAGCTATTTTAGATTCCCGCGGTAACCGCTTCGCTCGCTTGATCGACGGTATGAGCGATAAATCCTTTTATTGCTCACTTGATCCTGACGGACAACTTGCACAGGTCAGTGAAGGGGTAACCAAAGTATTGGGCATACCGCCCGAATTACTTAAGCGCAAATATCAAAGATTGTTTTCGGCCAATCCCCTTAATGAGAAAAACTGGGAATACACCGATCTGGCACTCAAAGGGCAGAACGTCCCTTCACATCAAGTTGAACTCATCGATTCAAAAGGTCAGTCAAGGCGGCTCGATGTTTTTATGCAGCCTTTAGTGTCAGATACTGGCGAGTTAATGTCGGTGGAGATGCTATTTACCGATGTGACAGAACAATTTTCCGCCGCAGCTTGGTCTAGCGCGGTACTTGAGGCCGCACCTGAGGCCATGTTGATTGTCGATCAAAGTGGCCAAATAGTATTTAGCAATAGTCGCTGTCAGCAGCTGTTTGGTTATGACGCAAAAGCTATGTTGGGATTACAAATTGAAGCTTTGCTACCCGAAGATTTAAGGAGTCCCCATGCCAAAGAAAGATTACAGTTTCTACGTGAGGGGCGTGATAGGCCGATGGCAAATGCACGCCATGTGCGGGCACTTAAGTCTGATGGGGATGAGTTTGTTGCCGAAATCGCCTTAAGTATTTTACCGAGTGATTTTGATGGTCGTCGCCAAGTGGCCGCATCGATCCGTGATATGACCCAAAAAATAGCGGTTGAACAAAAAATCCGTGATAGTGAAGTTCGCTTCCGTGGTTTGGTGACT
>NZ_AKZL01000064.1:0-25679 GCF_000282755.1 Shewanella sp. POL2 | reverse complement strand
ATCTATGGATAAAATTCAGAGTAAAAAGCTGCTAAATCATTATTCAGCTTGGAAATACGTTGTGCTAATTGTCACGATTATTGTGATGTTATTTAGCGCTTTACCGACTTGGTATGGTGAAGACGCCGCCGTGCAGGTGGGCGCTAAAGCAGGGCTTAACTTAACCCCTATTGAACTGCGGGATAAATTAAAAGCGCAGGGCGTTGAGGTGAAGCGTATCGAAGTTAAGCATGCCCAACATGGCAACGCCAATAGCTCAGAAGATGGGCAAACCCTTATTGTACTCAATGATGACAGCGAGCAAACCTTAGTGAAGACCTTAGTGTCATCCATGGTGAGTGAGCCGAAAGAACTCACGCTGGCATTGGTGAGTGCTGCGCCGAGTTGGCTGCAAAATATGGGGTTTGAACCGATTAAGCTCGGGCTCGATTTACGCGGCGGGGTGCAATTTTTGCTGGATGTGGATGTGCAACCTGTCTACCAAGCCCAAGCAGATGCCCTAGTCGAATCCTTAAGACAATTTTTACGCGAACAGCAAATCCGTGGCGCCAGTGTGCGTATTGACAACACGCGCGATGATGCCGGATTACAAATAGCGATTGCATTAACGGATGCTTCAGCATCAGACAATAACGCCCGTGCTGCCATACGTCAGTTTATCCAGCAAAGCTATCCAACATGGCAATTAACCAATGGGGATAATGGCTTAGTGGTAAAGCTTGCTCAAGATGAGCAAATTAAGTTACGTAATTTAACGGTGCAGCAAAACCTACAAATCATGCGTAGCCGTATTGAAGAGTTGGGGATCACTGAGGCTCTAGTGCAGCGTCAGGGTGAACACCGTATCCGCATCGAGCTGCCTGGTGTACAAGACCCAGCAGCCGCTAAAAACGTAATAGGCGCGACCGCAAGCCTCGCCTTTTTTGAGGTTAAAGAATCGGGTTCAGTGAACGCGCAGGTGCTGAAGGATAAATCTGGCAATCCCGTTTATGTGGCACGCACGCCCGTATTAGGTGGCGATCATATTGTCGATGCCCGTGCCAATATTGGTGAAATGGGCATGGCCGAAGTGAACATTCACCTCGACCGTATTGGCGGGCAGAAGATGTCGGAGTTTTCCCGCGCCAATATCGGTAAGCCGATGGCAACATCCTATAGCGAATATAGCCGGGATGAGCAGGGCAAAGCTAAGCAAACACAACAGATCATTAGCGTCGCGACCATTCAATCCCAACTAGGTGATCGTTTCCGTATCACTGGTGCAGGGACCTATCAAGAAGCGCAACAATTAGCGCTGCTGCTACGTGCAGGTTCAATGACGGCGCCTGTGACAATCGTTGAAGAACGCACTATTGGCCCAACACTTGGTGCTGAAAATATTGAAAACGGCTTTGCCGCACTCGGTTTAGGTATGGGGATTACGCTGCTATTTATGGCGCTCTGGTATCGCCGCCTCGGTTGGGTGGCAAACGTGGCACTGATTTCTAATATGGTGATCCTGTTTGGCCTACTAGCGCTTATTCCTGGTGCAGTACTGACCTTACCAGGTATTGCAGGTCTAGTATTGACTGTCGGCATGGCGGTCGATACTAACGTGCTGATATTCGAACGGATAAAAGATAAGTTAAAGGAAGGACGAAGCTTTGCCCTTGCCATCGATACTGGTTTTGATAGTGCATTTTCAACCATTTTCGACGCCAACTTCACTACGATGATCACCGCAGTTGTGCTCTATTCCATCGGTAATGGTCCGATCCAAGGTTTTGCCTTGACCTTAGGCTTAGGTCTTCTGACCAGTATGTTTACCGGTATTTTTGCTTCAAGAGCCTTGATTAACCTTGTTTATGGGCGTGATGCGCGCCGTCATGTGAGGGTATAAAAATGAAGAATATTAATCTGACTAAATGGCGCTATATTTCGAGCGCTATCTCGATCTTTTTAATGCTGGCCTCACTTACTATCATTGGCGTGAAGGGTTTTAATTGGGGCTTAGATTTTACTGGCGGGGTGGTAACCGAAGTACAACTTGATAAAAGAATCACCACTAGCGAATTGCAGCCATTACTGAACGCGGCTTATCAGCAAGAAGTGACAGTGATATCTGCGAGTGAGCCTGGGCGCTGGGTATTGCGTTATGCCGACACTGCACAAAGCAATGTGGATATTGCGCAAACCTTAGTGCCACTGGGCGAAGTGCAAGTGCTAAATACCAGTATTGTCGGCCCGCAGGTGGGTAAAGAGCTAGCAGAGCAGGGGGGGCTCGCGTTATTAGTCGCTATGTTAGCTATCTTAGGCTATTTGAGTTATCGCTTTGAATGGCGCCTCGCCTCTGGTGCGTTATTTGCGTTAGTACACGACGTCATTTTTGTACTCGCGTTTTTTGCGCTGACACAGATGGAATTTAATCTAACCGTGCTGGCGGCGGTGCTGGCTATCCTTGGCTACTCACTGAATGACTCAATCATTATTGCCGATCGTATTCGTGAATTATTGATTGCAAAACCCAAACTTGCGATTCAGGAGATTAACAACCAAGCGATTGTCGCGACATTTTCGCGCACTATGGTGACCTCGGGGACCACTCTGATGACGGTTGGAGCACTATGGATAATGGGCGGTGGGCCGCTAGAAGGATTCTCGATAGCCATGTTTATTGGCATTTTAACCGGCACGTTCTCCTCGATATCAGTCGGGACCTCCTTGCCAGAGTTTCTCGGCTTAGCCCCTGAGCACTATCAAGTTAAACCCATTAGCGATACACCATAGACGTTAAAACAAAACGGCCACTCATTTGAGTGGCTGTTTTGTTTAAGGCTGGAAAATTATTTCGCTCTTGGCAAAGCAATTTTCATTTCTGGTGATTGACGATAAATCACCAGAATATGACCAATAAGTTGCACTTTTGCAGATTGAGTTTCACGTACTATGGCATCAACGATGGCATTTTTTAGCTCTCTGTCGGCAGAGGCTACTTTCACTTTAATCAATTCATGATAAGCGAGTGCGCTTTCAATTTCAGCGAGTACACCTTCAGTCAATCCATTGGCACCAAGCAGCACCACTGGCTTTAAATTATGCGCCAGACCTTTTAAATGCTGTTTTTGTTTGGTTGTTAAGTTCATTTCTACCAACTTTTGCTGAGTTACTGTTGAAAAACCGCTATTCTACCCTTATATAGCCTTTGTGTAACTCTCAATTGTTGCGGATTTTAAATGTCAGGTAAAAAACGTACGGCCAGTTCCAATCGCTGGATGCTGGAACACTTTGATGATCATTATGTCAAACTAGCACAGAAACGGGGATTGCGTTCTCGCGCTGCGTTTAAGCTTGAAGAGCTTCAGCAAAAGGATCAATTGATCCGCCCAGGTATGACGGTTGTTGACTTAGGGGCCGCTCCAGGTGGTTGGTCACAGGTTGCTGTTAAGCTAGCTGGAGACAAAGGTAAAGTCATCGCCTGTGATATTTTACCTATGGATCCCATCGTCGGCGTGGATTTCTTGCAAGGGGACTTTCGTGAAGAGAAAGTGCTCGAAGCATTGCTAACTCGCGTCGGTGCGGATAAGGTTGACGTTGTATTGTCTGATATGGCGCCCAACATGAGTGGTTCAGATGGTGTCGATCAGCCGCGCGCCATGTATTTAGTCGAGTTGGCGTTAGATATGTGTCATCAAGTTTTGGCACCTAACGGCAGTTTTGCGGTCAAAGTCTTTCAGGGGGAGGGGTTTGACGAATATATGAAGGCGGTTAAAGAGGCATTCAAAGTCGTAAAAACACGTAAACCGGACTCGTCGCGGGCACGCTCCCGTGAGGTCTATCTTGTGGCGACAGGGTACAAGTTGTAGTACCCTAGCGTTAATCATCGCAAGACTTTATGAGGTCTAGTAATTTGAGTGACATGGCAAAAAATCTAATACTCTGGGTTGTCATCGCCGTTGTGCTGATGTCAGTGTTTCAGGGTTACTCCCCCTCTTCTTCGTCATCGCAGAAGATGGATTATTCTACTTTCCTAGACAATGTTCGTGATGGACAAGTCGCCAGCGTTGAAGTGAAAAGTGACCAACGTACTATCGAAGGTTCTAAGCGCACGGGCGAAAAATTCACGACCATCATGCCACTGTATGACCAAGATTTAATTAATGATCTTGACCGTAAAGGCATCACTATGAAAGGGCAAGAAGCCGAAGAGTCTGGGTTCCTAACTCAAATCTTCATCTCTTGGTTCCCTATGTTATTGCTTATCGGAGTATGGATTTTCTTCATGCGCCAGATGCAGGGCGGCGGTGGCAAAGGCGCTATGTCCTTTGGCAAGAGCAAAGCCAAGCTGATGAGCGAAGATCAAATCAAGACCACTTTTGCTGACGTTGCTGGCTGTGATGAAGCCAAAGAAGAAGTGAAAGAGCTGGTCGATTATCTGCGTGATCCAACCAAATTCCAAAAACTGGGTGGCCGTATTCCAACGGGCGTGCTCATGGTTGGCCCACCAGGTACAGGTAAAACCTTGCTTGCTAAAGCGATTGCTGGCGAGTCAAAGGTGCCTTTCTTTACCATTTCGGGTTCTGACTTCGTGGAAATGTTCGTCGGTGTTGGTGCATCTCGTGTGCGTGATATGTTCGAACAAGCGAAGAAATCAGCTCCTTGTATTATCTTCATCGACGAAATCGATGCCGTAGGTCGCCAACGTGGCGCAGGCTTAGGTGGTGGTCACGATGAGCGTGAGCAAACCCTTAACCAGATGCTGGTTGAGATGGATGGCTTCGAAGGTAACGAAGGGATTATCGTGATTGCGGCGACCAACCGCCCTGACGTATTGGACTCTGCGCTGCTGCGTCCAGGTCGTTTCGACCGTCAAGTGGTTGTTGGCTTGCCAGATGTTCGCGGTCGTGAGCAAATTCTTAAAGTGCATATGCGCAAAGTGCCACTTTCTGAAGATGTTAAAGCGAGCGTGATTGCCCGTGGTACGCCAGGTTTCTCCGGTGCCGATTTAGCCAACTTAGTTAACGAAGCTGCACTGTTTGCGGCGCGCGGTAATCGCCGTGTGGTCGGTATGGAAGAATTCGAGCGTGCAAAAGACAAGATCATGATGGGTGCTGAGCGCCGCTCTATGGTGATGTCGGAAGCCGAAAAAGAAATGACGGCATACCACGAAGCGGGCCACGCGATTGTGGGCTGTTTAGTGCCAGAGCATGACCCTGTGCACAAGGTCACCATTATTCCACGTGGTCGTGCACTCGGCGTGACCTTCTTCTTACCTGAGGCCGATGCGATTAGCCAAAGCCGTCGTAAGTTAGAAAGCCAGATTTCGGTTGCCTACGGTGGTCGTTTAGCCGAAGAGCTGATCTACGGTAGCGAAAAAGTGTCTACAGGTGCCTCGCAAGACATTAAATACGCGACATCGATTGCCCGTAATATGGTGACCCAATGGGGCTTCTCCGACAAGCTTGGTCCATTACTCTATGCCGAGGAAGAAGGTGAAGTATTCTTAGGGCGTAGCATGGGTAAAGCCAAGGCGATGTCCGATGAGACTGCGACGCTTATCGATGCTGAAGTGAAGGCCTTTATCGACAAAAACTACGGCCGTGCCAAGCAAATTCTGCTGGATAACATCGATATTCTGCATTCGATGAAAGACGCGCTGATGAAGTATGAAACCATTGATTCACTGCAAATTGACGATTTGATGAACCGTCGTGAAGTGCGTCAGCCTGCTGATTGGCAAGCAGATGACAATGGTTCAAATGACAAAGGCAATGGCAAAGGTGAACCTGCGGTTAAAGTCGACGAAGTGGTTAAGTCAGCGCCTGTTGAGTCAGAGCTGAAAGATGCCGATGAGTCACCCGCTAAATAACGTTTGTTAATTGAAAGAGAACCCCGTTAAGGGGTTTTCTTGTTTTATCTTGCTAGAAAATTGACTGCGCTGTCATTCAATATAAATCAGTTACATGAGTGAACTGCGCAGAATACGGATGAAACGCGCTAGCAAGCTGTCCCAAATGGAGTCAATGCGTGTTTGAATTAATTGCTGGAACCAAACGCTTATCCTTAGCTTCGCCCGTAGTCATGGGCATTCTGAATGTTACTCCCGATTCCTTTTCCGACGGTGGAAAGTTTTCTTCTTTTGAACTGGCGTGCCAGCATGCCGATGAAATGGTTGCTCAAGGAGCGCTCATCATCGATATCGGTGGCGAGTCGACAAGGCCTGGGGCGGCCGATGTGAGTGTTGAGGATGAACTCGCACGGGTGATCCCTCTGGTAGAATATGTCGCGAAACACCATGATGTGTGGATTTCGGTTGATACCAGTAAACCAGAAGTGATGCGACAGGCGGTAAATGCTGGCGCGCACTTAATCAACGATGTTCGGGCGTTATTGGAGCCTGGGGCACTAGAGACTGCGGCGCAGTTGAATGTGCCCATTTGTTTGATGCACATGCAGGGCGCGCCGCGTACTATGCAATCGGCGCCCGAATATCACGACGTTGTTGCCGATGTCTTTAAATTCCTCAATGAGCGTATTCAAGCCTGTTTGGAGGCTGGGATCCCGCGGGAACGGTTGTTAATCGACCCAGGTTTTGGCTTTGGTAAAACCTTAGAACATAACTATGAACTGCTAGCAAAGTTAGAGTGTTTTGCGCAGTTCGAACTGCCGATATTGATAGGTTTATCCCGTAAGAGCATGATAGGAAACCTCCTTGCTAGGCCGACCTCTGAGCGTTTAGCTGGGAGCCTTGCTGGCGCCATGATAGCAGCCCAGAAAGGGGCACATATTATTCGTGTCCATGATGTCCCTGAAACTGTCGATATGCTGAAAGTGTTACAAGCGACACAGGCATATCTATAGAGGCTATTTTTGTTAAGTATTTCATTAATATTATGATCCCAATCGAAGGGACACATTGAAGTTTGTGGGGCGATATGAGCGAACGTAAATTTTTTGGAACCGATGGTATTCGTGGCAAGGTAGGTTCAGGCCAGATGACACCCGAGCTGGCATTGAAGTTGGGTTGGGCTGCTGGACGGGTGTTATCCCGTAGCGGCACTAAGAAAGTGATTATTGGTAAAGATACCCGTATCTCGGGGTATATGTTTGAATCAGCTTTAGAGGCGGGCCTTTCGGCAGCGGGTTTGAATGTGATGCTGATGGGGCCCATGCCAACGCCAGCGGTAGCTTATTTGACTCGTACTTTTCGCGCCGAAGCAGGTGTGGTAATTAGTGCTTCCCACAACCCTTACTATGATAACGGCATTAAGTTTTTCTCAACTGATGGCAGTAAGCTTGATGATAATCTTGAGCTTGAAATCGAAGCCGAATTAGAAAAGCCCTTAGAGTGTGTTGAATCACATCTGTTGGGCAAAGTGTCACGAATTGAAGATGCACGCGGCCGTTACATCGAATACTGCAAAGGTAATTTCCCTGCAGATCACACATTAACAGGGTTAAAAATTGTCGTCGATTGTGCCCATGGTGCAACTTATCACATCGCACCAGCGGTATTTCGCGAGTTAGGCGCCGAAGTGATTGCCATTGGTGATAAACCAAACGGAGTCAATATCAATGACAAAGTTGGCGCAACGTCCATGGCAAAGATTTGTGAAACTGTTTTGGCCGAAAGTGCCGATTTAGGGATTGCGCTCGATGGCGATGGTGACCGAATTATGATGGTCAATAGCAAAGGTGAGGTGATCGATGGCGATCAAATTCTTTATATCCTTGCCTGTGATGCCAAGGCTCGTGGTGTGTTACGCGGAGGTGTGGTTGGGACGTTAATGTCTAACCTTGGCCTCGATTTAGCACTTCAGGCGTTGGATATTCCCTTTGCTCGCTCTAAAGTGGGCGACCGTTATGTGATGGAGTTACTCAAAGAACTCGATTGGCGTATCGGCGGTGAAAACTCGGGGCATATTCTTAATCTCGACCATGGCACGACCGGTGATGGTATTGTTGCTGGTATTTTGGTGCTGGCGGCCATGCGTCGTCAAAATGCAACCTTAGAGCAGTTAACTGCGGCAATGGAAATGTTGCCACAGGTGTTGGTGAATGTGCGTTTTGAAGGCGAACATGATCCATTAAGCTCTGATAAAGTTAAAGCTGCTCAAGCTCAGGTTGAATCACAACTGGGCGCTCGAGGTCGCGTATTGCTACGCAAATCAGGTACTGAACCGTTAATTCGCGTGATGGTTGAAGGTGATGATCACAATGCTGTGTTAGCGCACGCTAATTTGATTGCAGATGCGGTAAAATCGGCGAGCTAATCAAACCAATCTTTAGTCGAGTGCAGCTGATACCGATTAAAAATGAAGGTGTTAGCTGCATTAATGAGCAGGAATAGGGTTTGGCGTGTAAAAAGTAAGCATTCCAACCTAATATCTGAAAAATTTCGAATTTAGCTATTGTAACTTAATAAGTGGTTCGCTATTATTCACGCCGCTTTCAGAGGAGACAGTGATGGCACTCAGACGTCCTATGGTAGCTGGCAATTGGAAAATGAACGGCAGTGCGGCGTTAGCCCAAGAGTTGTTCAAGAAGTTTGCCTCAAAGCTCCAAAATGATTCAGCTGAAGTGGTTTTATGCCCGCCTTCTATCTATCTAGAAAGCGTCAGGCAACTGCTAGAAGCAAACAAGGAAGCGTTAGACGGTTCACTTGTTAGGATGGGCGCTCAAAATTTAAGTCAACATGACTTTGGCGCTTATACCGGAGAAGTTTCGGGTCAGATGCTTAAAGATTGCGGATGCCGATATGTAATTATCGGGCATTCAGAACGTCGCCGTATGTACGGAGAGACGAGTAATATCGTAGCGGAGAAATTTGCCGCTGCACAAAAGCACGGTTTAACCCCCATCTTATGTGTAGGTGAATCGGGTCCAGCACGTGAAGCAAGACGTACCTTCGAGGTGATTGCAGAAGAGTTGGATATAGTGATCCAAAAAAATGGCACTATGGCTTTTGATAACGCCATTATCGCCTACGAGCCATTATGGGCTGTAGGGACTGGTAAGAGTGCGACACCAGAGCAGGCACAAGAAGTACATGCGTTTATACGCAAGCGTCTCTCTGAAGTGTCTCCGTTTATCGGAGAAAATATCAGGATTTTGTACGGTGGCAGTGTGACACCGAGTAATGCAGCAGATTTATTTGCCCAACCTGATGTTGATGGTGGACTGATTGGCGGTGCCAGTTTAAACTCTACCGAGTTTTTAAGTCTGTGTACCATAGCGATGAGCGCATAATATGTATGAAGTTTTAGTGGTTGTTTACTTGTTGGTTGCATTAGGTTTAATTGGCCTAATCTTAATCCAGCAAGGTAAAGGAGCTGATATGGGGGCCTCTTTTGGCGCCGGTGCATCAGGTACCTTATTCGGTTCAAGCGGTTCAGGTAACTTCCTGACACGCACAACGGCGATTCTTGCCATTGCGTTTTTCACGTTAAGTCTGCTGATTGGCAACTTAAGTGCAAACCACGCAAAAAATGAAGATGCATGGAAAAATTTAGGTGCTGATGAACAGGTTACCCAGCCAGTTGATCAAGCAACCGAAAAGTCAGAAACCAAAATTCCTGACTAGTAAAAGGTGTCGCCGAGGTGGTGAAATTGGTAGACGCGCAGCCTTGAGGTGGCTGTGTCCTAACGGACGTGCGGGTTCAAGTCCCGCTCTCGGCACCATAATTAAACTAAGTAAGTCCAAACAAGAACTGACTTAGTTATTGCAAGCAAAGACGATAGTCAATATACTTGCACACAGTTGACGCGGGGTGGAGCAGCTTGGTAGCTCGTCGGGCTCATAACCCGAAGGTCGTCGGTTCAAATCCGGCCCCCGCAACCAGCTCCTAGTAATGAATGTTGTTTAATTCATTATGGTTTACAGGTTCTTGAAGCTAATAACCTCGTCATTACGGGGTTTTTTGTTGTCTGGGACTTTTAAATTTGTCGTATTGTTTACGGCGTTTTACTAGGGCTATTAAGCCCTTTTTTGTTTTTTCGGGGGTCAAATTTGGCAACATTAGAATCCAGACTGGCAGACATGCTCAAAGTGCCTGTGGAAGCACTCGGCTTCCAACTTTGGGGCATTGAATATGTTCAAGCGGGTAACCATTCAGTCCTGCGCGTGTTCATTGATGGTGAGAATGGCATCAATATCGAAGATTGTGCCAACGTAAGTCGCCAAGTCAGTGCTGTGCTCGATGTTGAAGACCCTATTTCTACTGAATATACCTTAGAGGTTTCTTCGCCTGGTGTAGATAGACCGCTGTTCACTGCTGAGCAATATGCGTCCTATATCGGCGAGGATGTCAAGCTTCAACTGACTATGCCTGTCGCGGGCAGTCGTAATTTAAAAGGCGCCATTACTCAGGTTGACGGTCAAATGCTGTCGGTGAAAGTAAATGGTAAAGAGCTGGTTGTCGCCTTGGATAATATCCGTAAAGGCAACATCATCGCAAAGTTTTGATGGTTTCAAGGTGAACGAGGCAAGACAAAATGAATAAAGAGATTCTGCTAGTCGCTGAAGCGGTTTCAAATGAAAAGGCCGTTCCACGCGAGAAGATTTTTGAAGCGCTGGAGACTGCTCTGGCTACCGCTACCAAGAAAAAATACGAAGGTGATATCGACGTTCGTGTTGCTATTGACCGTAAAACTGGCGCTTATGAAACTTTCCGCCGTTGGATGGTGATCGATGACAACGGTGTTGCGTTAGAAAATCCATACCGTGAGATTACCCTGGAAGCAGCACGTTTCGAAGATCCAGAGATTCAACCAGGTGAATTTATTGAAGACCAAATTGAATCAGTGGCGTTCGATCGCATTACTACCCAAACCGCTAAGCAAGTGATCGTACAAAAAGTACGTGAAGCTGAGCGTGCGCAAGTGGTTGAGCAGTTCCAAGATAAAGAAGGTGAGCTGATCACTGGTGTCGTTAAGAAAGCAACCCGCGAAAGTGTAGTTGTGGACTTAGGCAACAATGCTGATGGCGTATTATTCCGTGAAGACTTGATTTCACGCGAATCTTTCCGTCCTGGTGACCGTGTTCGTGCACTGCTTTACTCTGTTCGTCCTGAAGCGCGCGGTGCGCAGTTATTCTTAACTCGCACTAAGCCAGACATGCTGATTGAGCTGTTCCGTGTTGAAGTGCCGGAAATTGCCGATGAACTGATCGAAGTAATGGGCGCGGCGCGTGACCCTGGTGCTCGCGCTAAGATCGCAGTGAAATCGAACGATCGTCGTATCGACCCAATTGGTGCTTGCGTTGGTATGCGTGGGGCACGTGTGCAAGCGGTATCGAATGAACTCGGTGGTGAGCGTGTCGATATCGTATTGTGGGATGACAACCCAGCGCAATATGTGATCAACGCCATGGCGCCAGCTGATGTGGCTTCTATCATCGTTGATGAAGACAACCACTCAATGGATATCGCTGTTGAAGCGGAAAGTTTAGCTCAGGCCATTGGTCGCAATGGTCAAAACGTGCGTTTAGCGACTCAGTTAACAGGCTGGGAACTGAACGTGATGACAGTGGAAGACATGAACAAGAAACACCAAGCCGAAAGCGCTAAGGTGAAGAGCTTATTCATGAAATCTCTGGATGTAGATGAAGATTTTGCACAAGTACTGGCTGATGAAGGTTTTACTTCGCTCGAAGAAGTGGCTTATGTACCTGTGTCAGAATTATTGGCAATTGATGGCTTTGATGAGGATCTCGTCGAAGCATTACGTGAACGTGCTAAGGCTGCGATCTCAACTCGAGCGCTCGCATCCGAAGAAGCACTAGATGGTGTGGAGCCAAGTGAAGAGTTATTAGCACTTGAAGGTGTTGAAAGACACTTAGCCTATGTTTTAGCGAGCAAAGGTATCGTGACTCTAGAAGACTTGGCTGAACAAGGCATTGATGATTTGATCGAAATTGAAGAATTGACAGAAGAAAAAGCAGGTGAGCTGATCATGGCTGCCCGCAACATCTGTTGGTTTGGCGAAGAAGCATAAGTCGATCAACAGGGGGATTTAACTGATGGCAGATACTACCGTAGAGAAATTGGCCACGGAAGTGGGTAAAAGTGTTGAACGTCTGATTGAGCAATTCTCTCAGGCCGGAATTAAGAAAGGCCACACTGATAATGTGTCTGAAGCTGAGAAGCAGCAGTTACTGGATTATCTGAAGAAGCAACATGGCGCCGATAATGCGCCGACTAAAATGACGCTGCAACGTAAAACCGTATCGACCCTGAGTGTGGCCGGTAATGGTGGTCAATCTAAAGACGTTAAAGTTGAAGTGCGTAAAACCCGTACTTTTGTTAAACGTGATGTGAGTGACGCAGTGCTTAAAGCGGAAGAAGAGGCTAAAGCCAAAGCAGAAGCCGAAGCGAAGGCCAAAGCAGAAGCTGAAGCGAAAGCGAAGGCAGAAGCCGAAGCTAAGGCTAAAGTGGAAGCAGAGGCGAAAGCGAAGGCAGAAGCTGAAGCGAAAGCAAAAGCGAAAGCGGCAGCGGAAGTGAAAGTAGCCAAAGATATGTCACCAGAAGCTGAAGCAGCTCGTTTGGAAGCTGAACGTTTAAAAGCAGTACAAGAAGCTGCGACTAAACGTAAACAAGACGAAGAAGCCGCCAAAGCGGCAGAAAAAGCGCGTCTGTTAGCAGAAGAAAACTCTAAGCGTTGGGCCGAAGAAGAGCGTCAACGTTTAGAAGCTGAGCGCTATAGCGATCACCATATCACTACCTCTAAAGTGGCTCGCGCTGCTGAAGATTCGTCTGATATGGATGAAGAAAAACGTGGCCGCCGTGCGCGTAACAAAAATACCGCCAAAACCAAACGTGGTGGTAAAGATGCTCGCGATGGTCGCGAAAAACACATGCGTAACCGCAGCACAGCGCCAGAATCAATGGCTCATGGCTTCAATAAGCCAGTTGCAGCCGTTAACCGTGATGTGCGTATCGGTGAAACAGTTACAGTGGCAGAACTTGCTCACTTAATGGCAGTTAAAGCGACTGAAATCATCAAGCAAATGATGAAGATGGGCTCAATGGTTACGATCAACCAAGTGTTAGATCAAGAAACCGCCCAGTTAGTTGCTGAGGAAATGGGCCACAAAGTGGTACTTATTCGTGAAAACGAATTAGAACAACAAGTACTTTCTGAGCGTGACGAAGAAGGCGGCGTGAAGCTTGAGCCTCGTGCGCCTGTTGTAACCATTATGGGTCACGTTGACCACGGTAAAACATCGCTCCTTGACTATATCCGCCGCGCGAAAGTGGCAGCGGGTGAGGCCGGTGGTATTACTCAGCATATTGGTGCATACCATGTTGAGACCGAAAACGGCATGATCACTTTCTTAGATACCCCTGGTCACGCTGCGTTTACCGCAATGCGTGCTCGTGGTGCTAAGGCGACGGATATCGTTGTACTCGTTGTGGCTGCCGATGACGGTGTTATGCCGCAAACCATTGAAGCGATTCAACATGCTAAAGCGGGTAACGTGCCATTAATTGTTGCAGTTAACAAGATGGACAAGCCAGAAGCCGATATCGACCGCGTGAAGAGCGAATTGTCTCAGCACGGCGTGATGTCTGAAGAATGGGGCGGAGACAACATGTTTGCCTTCGTATCTGCTAAGACGGGTGAAGGCGTTGATGATTTGCTTGAGGGTATCTTACTCCAAGCTGAAGTGCTTGAACTCAAAGCTGTTCGTGATGGTATGGCTGCTGGTGTGGTTATTGAGTCTCAACTGGATAAAGGTCGCGGCCCTGTAGCAACGATTCTGGTTCAAGAAGGTACACTGCGCCAAGGTGACATCGTTCTATGTGGTTTAGAGTACGGTAAAATCCGTGCGATGAAAGACGAGAACGGCCGTTCAATCACTGAAGCTGGCCCATCAATCCCTGTTGAGATTTTAGGTCTGTCAGGTGTGCCATCAGCCGGTGATGAAGCAACCGTTGTGCGTGACGAGCGTAAAGCCCGTGAAGTCGCGCTGTACCGTCAAGGCAAGTTCCGTGATGTGAAATTAGCTCGTCAGCAGAAGTCTAAGCTGGAAAACATGTTCGCGAACATGACCGAAGGCGAAGTGAAAGAACTGAACATCGTTCTGAAGGCAGACGTTCAAGGTTCACTCGAAGCGATTACCGACTCCTTAATGGGTCTGTCTACCGACGAAGTGAAAGTAAACATCATCGCTCGAGGTGTAGGTGCTCTGACCGAAACCGACGCGACTTTAGCTGCGGCTTCTAACGCGATTATGGTTGGCTTTAACGTGCGTGCCGATGCGCAAGCGCGTAAGACTATCGAAAACGAAAGTGTTGACTTACGTTACTACAGCGTTATCTATAATCTGATTGATGAAGTGAAAGCGGCGATGACAGGTATGCTGTCACCTGAATTCAAACAACAGATTATCGGTCTGGCTGAAGTTCGTGACGTGTTCAAATCACCAAAACTGGGCGCAATCGCTGGTTGTATGGTGACTGAAGGCACCATCAAGCGTAGCGCACCAATTCGCGTTCTGCGTGATAACGTGGTGATCTTCGAAGGTGAACTCGAATCATTACGTCGCTTTAAAGATGACGTTAACGAAGTTAGAAATGGCATGGAATGTGGTATCGGTGTTAAGAACTACAACGATGTCCGCGTGGGTGACCAAATCGAAGTATTCGAAACCGTCGAAGTGGCACGTACACTGTAACGATAAAGAGGGCGGCATTAGCTGCCCTTTCAATTTAATGACATTAGCTATTATGGTAACTCTATTATGGCAAAAGAATTCAGTCGTACACGTCGTATAGGCCAGCAGTTACAGCAAGAGCTGGCTGTTGTCCTACAACGCGACATGAAAGATCCCCGTATTGGTTTTGTGACCGTCAATGACGTTGATGTTTCTCGCGATTTAAGTTACGCCAAAGTCTTTGTCACCTTCTTTGAAGAAGACAAAGAAGTTGTGCAAGAAAAGCTGAACGCGCTGATTGCTGCCGCTCCTTATATTCGCACCTTAGTGGCAGGCCGCATGAAATTGCGCGTGATGCCAGAAATTCGCTTTGTTTACGACAGCTCATTGGTTGAAGGCATGCGTATGTCTAATCTCGTCAGCCAAGTCATCAACAGCGATAAAGCCAAACAACAACAGTTTGGTAGTGCTGAAGATGGTGTTGTTGATAATGACATTGACGAGAGCGATGACACCGAAGGTAAAGCGTAATGGCAAGACGTTCAAAGGGCCGCTTTATTGACGGTATTGTATTGTTGGACAAGGCCACTGGCATGAGCTCCAACTTTGCATTACAGCGAGTAAAGCGCTTTTTTAATGCCAACAAAGCGGGGCATACGGGGGCGCTCGATCCACTGGCGACGGGCATGCTGCCAATCTGTTTAGGTGAAGCGACTAAGTTTTCCCAGCATTTGCTCGATTCGGATAAGCGTTATCTGGTCACGGCAAAACTAGGGCAACGTACCGATACCAGCGACTCAGACGGCGAAGTCGTACAAACACGCCCGCTCGAGTTTACAGAGGCGCAGTTAATGTCTGCCTTAGCGCATTTCCGTGGCGATACTTTGCAAGTGCCATCCATGTATTCAGCGCTCAAATATCAAGGCCAACCCTTGTATAAGTATGCCCGAGAGGGGATTGAAGTGCCGCGTGAGGCGCGTCCAATCACTGTCTTTGAACTGAACTTCATCGGTCTAGAAGGCGATGAGCTAACCTTAGACATTCATTGCTCTAAGGGCACTTATATTCGCACTATTATTGACGATTTAGGCGAAATGCTCGGTTGTGGCGCCCATGTGATCATGCTGCGCCGTACTCAAGTTGCACATTATCCCTACGATAAAATGGTCACTCTTGAGCAGCTAGAAGCCTTAGTCGCTAAAGCACAGGAACAACAACTTGATCCAAGCAGTTTGTTGGATTCGTTACTGTTACCTATGGATACGGCGGTTGCCGATTTTCCTGAGGTCAATGTCCCTGATGCGAGTGCAGCTTACTTAATGCAAGGTCAAGCGGTGCGAGTCGCGAACTTAGAAGCAAATAAGCTGGTACGGATTACCTTAGGGACTGCACGTCGTTTTGTTGGTATCGGTGAGATGAATGATGATGGCTTACTGGCCCCGAAGCGTTTAGTCGTTATTCACGACGAACCTAAAGCATCTTAATGGATTTGCTCGGATATTATTCCACCGCTTTTATTGCGCATGCCAAAGATTATGGGTAGAATAGCGCGCCCTCTGGCTGAGTTAGTGATCGGCTAGGGATTCACATTTTATATTTGGAGAGACACATGTCACTAAGTACTGAAGCGAAAGCAAAAATCCTGGCTGAATTTGGCCGTGGCGCAAACGACACTGGTTCAACTGAAGTTCAAGTTGCGCTGTTAACTGCTCAAATCAACCATTTGCAAGATCACTTCAAAGAGCACATTCACGATCACCACTCACGTCGTGGTCTGTTACGTATGGTTAGCGCTCGTCGTAAGTTATTAGCTTACCTGAAGCGTACCGAAGCTACACGTTACAATGAGCTGATCCAAAAGTTAGGTTTACGTCGTTAATCTCTCGTCGATTAACGTAAAAAGGAGGCTTAGCCTCCTTTTTATTGCCTAAAATTCAGTATGTTGAACTATATCCTCAGTACATTAGGCACCACGTAATCCATCAATATTACTAATGGTTGCAGTTTGACTGGCAATATATAGCGTCTCAAACTCAGCCTGTGGTAAAGGTTGGCTAAAGTAAAAGCCTTGACCTATCTGGCACTCATTACTCTTAAGCCAATCGAGTTGCAGCTCGTTCTCAATCCCTTCAGCCACAATAGTTAGGTTTAATTGCTTACCTAACATCAAGATTGTTGATGCAATTGCACTATCCTTGGGAAGATCGGAAACAAAGCAGCGGTCAATTTTCATAGTGGTGATTGGCAGATGGCGTAAGTAAGAGAGGGAGGAATAACCAGTACCAAAATCATCTACCGCGATACCAAATCCTGCCGATTTAAGTTGCTCTAATTTGTTGATAGCAAGTTCTATATCATTCATTAATGAGGTTTCAGTAATCTCTATTTCTAATAACTCGGGTTGAATTTGGTATCGTAGCGCCATTTGTTTGATATCAGAGACTAAGCTTGCGTCGGCAAATTGTTGTGAGGCGACGTTAATTGCGATAGGAATGGCATAGTTATATTTCTTCTGCCACTCCCGGAGTACTCGGCAACTCTGCTCTATCACCCAACGACCGATAGGGATAATAATGCCGGTTTCTTCTGCCACCGGAATAAAGGACATGGGACTAATTAAGCGGCCATCTTTTTGCCAACGAATTAAGGCTTCACATCCGGTAATTTTACCTGTTTGCAGATCAAGCTTAGGCTGGAAGTAGAGCAGAAATTCATTATTTTTCAGTGCATCATGTAGTGATGCTTCTGTCCGAAGTCTAACCGCAGCTCGTTCTGTCATTTGCTGTTTGAAGAAAGCCCATTGATTAGAACCTGCCGCTTTTGCACTGTACATCGCAATATCAGCATGGCGGATAAGATCTTCGGCGCTATTTCCATCCTCAGGATAGATAGATATTCCGATAGAAGCCGCAGGGTGAATCGCGTGTTCATTTAATTGGATGGGGACATTAAGTTGCACTAAGAGTTTATCGACAAAGTCAGCAGCTTGGTCTGGAGAGTGAACTGAGTCGGCTAAAATAACGAATTCATCACCGCCTAGGCGAGATACAGTGCCTTTATCACCCACTACACGTTCGAGGATGCGCGCGATACGGGCGAGGAATTGATCGCCAAGGGCGTGTCCTAGGGAGTCATTAATATTTTTAAAGCGATCTAGGTCGATAAACATCAGGGCAAAGCTACGTTTGTGTACTCTAGAGCGTTGGATTGTGACGGCAATTGTTTCGAGCAGTAAAGTACGATTAGGCAATCCGGTGAGTGGATCTCGTGTTGCCATTTTTCGAAGTTTTGACTGGGTTTGACTAAATTGAATTAAGATCTGATTAAATTTCGACGTTACCAGTCCCAATTCATCATCCTTATGTGCATTGGACATGGGGAGCAGGTTTTCGTCGGGCGAATCGGGTGCGATTTTATCGATTGCTTCACTTATCCGGGCTATCGGCTGGGTTAAGAAGCGGTGGAAGACGACAGATAATACCAAGGTGAGCAAAAGTGCACGGGCTAAGGTTGCAAAAAAACTAAACCTGAGTTGGCTAAAGAGGGTATTAGTCAGTTCCTGTGTGTCATAGAAAATAGTCAATGTGCCAATAAGTTGTTGTTTTTGTGTGCCTTCGAAATAGAAGGGACGATACAGTGGGCGTGAAATTTCTTTAAGATCATCAAACAGTTTATTGCTGAGGCTTATAAAAGTTTGTGAGCTGGTTTTCTGATTATTACTCACTGACACAAACATGGAGCCATCATCGAGTTCGATGACTGCTGAGCCGACATGCTCAACTTTTATTGCACCTTCTAAGGTTTGTCTAGCGAGATTATCATCTAGTGCCCAAACGGCGTTAGCTGAAGGTTGTTCTACCGAATCGAGCAATTCCTGTTGAGTGGTAGTGAGTTGTTGTTTGGTGGATACCACCACAAGGGCAATTTCAACAATAAAAATAGCGATAGCAAAAAATAACGCAGTAAAAACGACGAGGTTAGTCTGTTTCCAAGTTAGGGATTTAAAACGACCCGTCATTCAGATCTTCCTTTTAATTGTTATTTTTCACCAGAGGGGATTGCCTATATCACTGTAGAGCATAACTCTTTGTTGATTTAACCACTTTAGTGAAAAGATAGCAGTTTGTCATCATTATCTGCTCTTTATCTATGGTTCATAATTGCAGTATACTTACGCGCGTAATTCAAGGTCATTAATTAAGGAATGGGTCACGTGAATCCAATTGTAAAGAGTTTTGAGTATGGTCAACATACAGTCACCCTGGAAACAGGCGTTATAGCGCGTCAAGCTGATGCAGCCGTGTTAGCGAGTATGGGTGACACGACAGTGTTAGTCACTGTTGTAGGTAAAAAAGAAGCCGATGCAGGCCGTGACTTCTTTCCTCTGACTGTTAACTATCAAGAAAAGAGCTACGCAGCGGGTAAAATTCCTGGTGGTTTCTTTAAGCGTGAAGGCCGTCCTTCAGAAGATGAGACATTAATCGCTCGCCTGATCGACCGTCCAATTCGTCCTCTTTTCCCCAATGGTTTCACCAACGAAGTTCAAGTTATCATCACTGTGGTATCTGTCGATCCACAAATCGAGCCGGATATTATTTCGATGATCGGTACTTCGGCGGCGCTTGCCATTTCGGGTATTCCATTCAGCGGTCCATTAGGTGCGGCGCGTGTGGGTTACATCAATGGCGAATACGTACTGAACCCAACAGTGACTCAGTTAGAAAGCAGCCAACTAAACTTGGTTGTTGCAGGTACTGAGAGCGCGGTATTGATGGTTGAGTCAGAAGCTCAAGCCTTACCAGAAGAAGTGATGTTAGGCTCAGTGGTTTATGGTCACGACCAACAACAAGTGGTTATCAAAGCGATTGCTGAATTCAAAGCAGAAGCCGGTAAACCAGCTTGGAATTGGACTGCTCCAGTGCAAGATGAAACGCTGGTTGCTCAAATCAAAGCGCTTGCTGAAGCGGGTTTAGGCGATGCGTATAAAATCCAAGTAAAGCAAGATCGTTATGCTCAAGTTGCTGTAGTTAAAGCTGCAACGAAAGAAGCGTTATTAGCAAGCAATCCTAATATTGATTTACGTGAAGTTGATGGTCTGCTCGGTAGCTTAGAGAAGAAAGTAGTTCGTGGTCGCATCATCCGTGGTGAGCCGCGTATCGATGGTCGTGAGCCAGATATGATTCGCGCATTAAGCGTATTGGCAGGCGTATTACCACGTACCCACGGTAGTGCACTGTTTACCCGTGGCGAAACCCAAGCGCTGGTGACTTGTACTTTAGGTACTGAGCGTGACGCACAGAAGATTGATAGCATTATGGGCGAGCGCACTAGCCGCTTCATGCTGCACTACAACTTCCCTCCTTATTCTGTTGGTGAGACAGGTATGGTGGGTTCACCTAAGCGTCGTGAAATCGGCCACGGCAAGTTAGCATGGCGCGGTATCAACGCAGTAATGCCATCTGCTGAAGAGTTCCCATACAGTGTGCGTGTGGTTTCTGAAATCACTGAATCTAACGGTTCAAGCTCTATGGCATCAGTCTGTGGTACGTCTCTTGCGCTGATGGATGCGGGTGTACCTATCAAGACTTCTGTAGCGGGTATCGCTATGGGTCTAGTGAAAGAAGGCGATGACTTTGTGGTTCTGTCTGACATCTTAGGTGATGAAGACCACTTAGGTGACATGGACTTCAAAGTAGCCGGTACCCGTGACGGTGTGACTGCACTGCAGATGGATATCAAGATCGAAGGTATTACCAAAGAAATCATGGAAATTGCACTGCAACAAGCCTATGGCGCACGTGTACATATCCTAAACGTGATGGATCAAGCGATTGGTTCGCACCGTGATGATATCTCTGACCATGCTCCACGTATCACAACTATCAAGATCAACCCAGAGAAGATCCGTGATGTTATCGGTAAAGGCGGCGCGGTAATTCGTGCACTGACCGAAGAAACTGGCACGACTATCGAGCTTGAAGATGACGGTACAGTAAGAATTGCTTCTTCTAATGGCGAAGCCACCAAAGAAGCTATTCGTCGTATCGAAGAAATCACTTCAGAAGTTGAAGTGGGTCGTATCTACAACGGTAAAGTTATCCGTATCGTTGACTTCGGTGCCTTCGTTAACATTCTGCCAGGTAAAGATGGTTTAGTGCACATTTCGCAAATCAGCGATGAGCGTGTTGCTAATGTCTCAGACCACCTTGAACTGAACCAAGAAGTCACCGTTAAAGTGATGGAAGTGGATCGTCAAGGCCGTGTAAGACTGTCAATCAAAGAAGCACAGACTAAAGAGTCTGCTGCTGAATAATGGTCTAAACAGACATTATCGGTGTCAGTTTCGACGTGACGTGACTAAAAGGAGATCAATTGATCTCCTTTTTGTTTGTTTGGGTTTAATAAAGTTGTGTTTAATGCTATTCCTCAATAGCAGTCCAGTTGTGGGATTGCTATCATGAACATTCTTCTGCGTGAGTTGGGAATCTAAAAAGGTAGAAATGGATGAGTCTTAAAATTAGAACCGCTGTTGTTGCTGTGCTGGCGGGTGCCAGCTTGATGTTGGCTGGATGTGCGACCACTCAATCCCCCTTAGACAACCAAAATGACGTTGAAGGTAAATTGGTTATCGCCCCGGTGATGACTGATTATAAAGTCGAGGTGACCCTTGCTAAGCTCAATGAGATTTTATCAGCTGTTGAATTGACCAACGAGCAGCGCGCTCGTTTCCATTACGATCGTGGGGTAATTTACGACAGTGTGGGCTTGCGTTTAATGGCGCGCATCGATTTTATGCAAGCGCTAAAATTGCAACCAGACTTAGCCGATGCCTATAATTTCCTTGGTATTTATTATACCCAAGAGGGGGAATACGATAGTGCCTATGAGGCGTTTGATGGTGTATTAGAGTTATCGCCAAACTATGATTATGCCTACTTGAATCGTGGTATCGCGCTTTATTATGGTGACCGTAACGATCTTGCCTTAAAAGATATGCAATCCTTCTATGCTGCCGATAATAAAGATGGTTACCGAGCATTATGGTTGTATTTGATCCAATCAAAGGATAATGCCGTTGAGGCTAAACGCCAGCTACAGGAACACCGTAAGGGGCTTGAAGCGGATGCATGGTCAACCGTGATTGTTGATTATTATCTGGGCGTTAAGAGTCGTGAACAGGTATTTGCCGATGCCAAGTTAGGCCTCACTCATCCTAAAGAATATGCTGAACGTTTATGTGAAGCTTATTTCTATCTTGCCAAAATGGCTATTGCCAATAAGCAATATCAAGAGGCTGCAAATTATTTCCGTCTCGCCCTTGCGACTAATATTTATGACTTTGTTGAGCACAGATATGCGCGAATTGAGCTGGCAAAGGTCAAAGGGTTGCTCGAAGGCACAAAATAAGTCTTATCGCCCGAGGCTCATCTTGGGCTTTGCCTAGCCAAGCTCGCACTGAGGCGCTATAATTTGCGCCTTTTTTAGCGATACGAGTGCATAGGTTAAATGTCAGACAATAAAGTAGAGGTCGATAAACGTCGCACCTTCGCGATTATATCGCACCCCGACGCGGGTAAAACCACCATTACCGAAAAAGTGCTGTTATTCGGAAACGCGCTGCAGAAAGCGGGTACCGTTAAGGGTAAAAAGTCGGGTCAGCACGCTAAGTCTGACTGGATGGAAATGGAAAAAGACCGTGGTATTTCGATTACAACGTCTGTCATGCAGTTTCCCTATGGTGGTGCGCTCGTTAACCTACTCGACACCCCTGGCCACGAAGACTTCTCGGAAGATACTTACCGCACCTTAACGGCGGTCGACTCTTGCTTGATGGTTATCGACTCCGCAAAGGGTGTTGAAGATCGTACCATCAAATTGATGGAAGTGACCCGTCTGCGCGATACACCCATCGTGACCTTTATGAACAAACTCGACCGTGATATTCGCGATCCTATCGAACTGATGGATGAGGTCGAGAACGTACTTAATATCGCCTGTGCGCCTATTACTTGGCCTATTGGCAGCGGTAAAGAATTTAAGGGTATTTACCATATTCTGCGCGATGAAGTGGTGCTATACCAAAGCGGTTTGGGACACACAATTCAAGAGCGCCGTGTGATTGAAGGTATCGATAACCCTGATCTGGATAAAGCGATTGGTAGCTATGCCGCTGATCTGCGTGATGAAATGGAACTGGTTCGCGGAGCATCAAACGAGTTTGATCATCAAGCCTTCTTAAAGGGTGAGCTTACGCCAGTGTTCTTCGGTACCGCATTAGGTAACTTCGGTGTTGATCATATCCTCGATGGTATTGTGGAGTGGGCGCCTAAACCGCTACCTCGTGAAAGCGATGTGCGGATGATCATGCCTGACGAAGAAAAATTCACCGGTTTTGTGTTTAAAATTCAAGCAAACATGGATCCTAAACACCGTGACCGTGTTGCCTTTATGCGTGTTTGCTCTGGTCGCTATGAGCAAGGCATGAAGATGCACCATGTGCGCATCGGCAAAGATGTTAACGTCAGCGATGCGTTGACCTTTATGGCGGGCGACCGTGAGCGCGCTGAAGTGGCGTATCCTGGTGATATTATTGGTTTACATAACCACGGAACCATTCGTATCGGCGATACGTTCACTCAAGGTGAAAAGTTCCGCTTTACCGGTGTACCTAACTTTGCGCCTGAAATGTTCCGCCGTATTCGTCTGCGCGATCCACTCAAGCAAAAGCAATTACTTAAGGGCTTAGTTCAGCTATCTGAAGAAGGGGCTGTGCAGGTGTTTCGTCCCTTAGATACCAATGACTTGATCGTGGGAGCCGTGGGTGTACTCCAGTTTGAAGTGGTTGTTGGCCGCTTAAAGAGCGAGTACAACGTTGAGGCAATTTACGAAGGTATTAGTGTTTCAACTGCGCGCTGGGTTTATTGTAAAGATGAGCGTAAGCTAGAAGAGTTCCGCCGCAAGTGTAGCCAAAACTTGGCGCTCGACGGTGGTGATAACTTAACTTACATTGCGCCAACTATGGTTAACTTAAATCTTTCAATGGAAAGATACCCTGATATCGAGTTCGCTAAAACGCGCGAACACTAACAGGTAAGTGACTCTAGGGTAAAAGGCGGTGATTCACCGCCTTTTTTGTATCTAAAATTTGTGGGGTGATTGATGATAAGTTGGATAACTCGGGCGTGGCAGGCTTATATCCGTTGGTGTGACAAGATGGGGCTGACGCCAGAGAATCGTCGTTGTTGCATGCCAAGATTAGAAGATCCGCCATTAATTCGAACTAAAGCTGATTGTCGAATAAAAGCGCAATCATCGAATGGAGATACAAAAACGGAGTGACAGATTGATGATGCTAGATACCCACGCGCACCTCGATTTTGTCGAGTTTGATAGTGACCGCGATCAAGTCATACAGCGTATGCATCATGCGGGCATCGATAATCTGATTATTCCAGGAGTCTCACCACAACACTGGACTAAACAATTGGCAATTGCTGAGCAATACCAGTGTTATTTTGCCTTAGGGATCCACCCTTGGTTTTGTCCGGAAGATGTTGATAAAGCCATCACAGAATTAACATTACAGGTTGCTCAGTTACGAGAATGTCCCCGTTTTGTTGCCATTGGTGAGTGTGGGTTAGACAAACTTTATGCTGACAATTGGAGCAACCAGTTAGCATTTTTTGACGCTCAGTTGGCGCTTGCTTATGAGCAGAATTTGCCCGTTATCGTCCATGCGGTAAAGGCACATCAAGAGGTGCTATTCCATTTAAAGCGCCATAAACTCCCAAAAGCGGGCGTAATACACGCCTTTTCTGGTAGTCCTGATATTGCACTCGAATACACTAAGCTAGGTTTTAAACTAGGCATTGGTGGTTTAGTGATGAATCCGAATGCGAAAAAACTGCTCAAAACTGTCAGTCAATTACCCTTAGAAAGTTTCCTGCTTGAGACTGATTCTCCAGCCATGACTCCGCTAAATGTTACAGAAAAACGCAATCAACCCGCTAATGCTGTACTTTTTATAGACAAAATTGCAACTTTGCAAAAAAAATCTAGTGTTCTAATATCAGAACACTTGGTGTCGAATGCAATGCAACTGTTTGACCTTTAGTTGTTTTTGGTTAAACAGGTGTATGTCGCAATAGCATTTTGCTCTAAGCGATTGAAATTAAACTCCAAAATTTTGATCAAAACGACGATTTTCGACTTTCTCTCGGGTATAATCTGACTCGGAAATAGGTTGATTAACAACATAATTAAAAAGTGTTAACAATAGGGTGATGGTTAATGAATATATTGATGAGCTTAGTAGGGGTGGTCGTCCTACTTGCGATAGGTTTCCTCCTATCGAATAACAAAAAAGCAATTAACTTGCGTACTGTGGGTGGGGCATTAGCCATCCAAGCCGCCTTCGGTGGTTTTGTACTGTACGTTCCTGTCGGTAAAGATATCCTGAAAGGTGTATCTGACGCCGTATCTAGCGTTATCGGTTATGCACAAAACGGTATCGGTTTCCTGTTCGGTGATTTAGCTAACTTCAAACTCGGCTTTATCTTCGCGGTAAACGTGTTGCCAGTTATTGTGTTCTTCTCTTCTTTAATCGCCGTTCTGTACTACTTAGGCATCATGCAGTGGATCATCCGTATCATCGGTGGTGGTCTGCAAAAAGCATTAGGCACAAGCCGTACTGAATCTATGTCTGCGACTGCTAACATCTTCGTTGGTCAAACTGAAGCACCGTTAGTTGTTCGTCCATTCATTCCTACTATGACTCAATCAGAACTGTTTGCGATCATGGTGGGTGGTTTAGCTTCTATCGCAGGTTCAGTATTGGCTGGTTACGCGCAAATGGGCGTGCCTATTGAGTACTTAGTTGCTGCGTCATTCATGGCGGCACCAGGTGGTCTATTAATGGCTAAACTGATGCATCCAGAAACTGAAGTTGCTAAAAACGACATGGATGAATTACCAGAAGATCCTGATAAGCCAGCTAACGTATTAGACGCTGCTGCTGCGGGTGCTTCATCTGGTATGCATTTAGCGC
>NZ_AKZL01000063.1:0-26240 GCF_000282755.1 Shewanella sp. POL2 | reverse complement strand
GTAAGATTGACGGCATTATCGGCCCTTTGTCTATCCGTGAAAACATCATACTCGCGCTGCAGGCACGTATCGGTTGGTGGCGGTATTTATCTAAAGCTCGGCAGCAGGAAATTGCCCAGTTCTTTATCAATAAATTACAGATTGCAACCCCAGATGCGGATAAACCCATAGAACAGTTGAGTGGCGGTAATCAGCAGAAGGTGATCCTCGCGCGTTGGTTAGCCATAGAGCCGATTTTATTGGTACTGGATGAGCCGACCCGTGGCATCGATATTGGTGCCCACGCTGAAATCGTCAAGCTTATCAGAAGCCTGTGTGATGACGGCATGTCACTATTGGTCGCATCGTCCGAGCTTGATGAGCTTGTGGCCTTTTCAAATAAAGTCGTGGTGCTACGCGACAGATATGCAGTACGTGAACTTTCAGGCGCGGAACTGACCTCGCAACATGTAATGCAAGCGATTGCGGAGGGATAAATGAAAAACTCTGTCCAAACCCTATCGACCGAATCATTTTCGCCTGAGTCGAACTCATCTGAGCGACAACGGATGCAGGAAAGCCACAAAACCATGGTTCAAGAAAAAAACGCCCGTTACCAAGCGGGCAAGTCGACCTCCATTGGTCGATACCTCTGGCCACTCTTGGCTTTAGGTATTCTGTTACTTGCCAATCTGTTTATTGATAGCAATTTCTTTAATATCAGCTATCAAGACGACAGACTCTATGGCTCTTTGATTGATATCTTAAATCGCAGTGCACCCGTGGCGCTGCTCTCAATTGGTATGAGTCTCGTGATTGCCACTGGCGGAATCGACCTGTCGGTTGGTGCCGTGATGGCGATTGCGGGCGCGGTTTGCGCCAATCTACTGTTAGTGCCGGATTTAAGCTTAGTCATCGTCATTGCTGCGGGCTTAAGCGTTGGGCTCTTAGCCGGTTGTATTAATGGTGGTCTGGTGAGTTTCTTAGGCATTCAACCGATTGTCGCAACTTTGTTGCTTATGGTGGCAGGGCGCGGTGTTGCTCAGCTTATCAACCAAGGGCAAATTATCACCTTCCAGCACCCAGGCTTTGCCGCTATTGGCGTGGGCCAGTTTTTAGGCCTGCCGATGCCCGTGTGGATTGTGATTGGGATGCTGATCTTTAGCCAATTACTGCTACGTAAAACCGCCTTAGGGCTGTTTATCGAAGCGGTGGGCTGTAATGCCAAGGCGAGTCGTTACCTTGGGATCAACGATAAATCCATCAAACTGTTTGCCTATGCCATTGCGGGTCTGTGCGCGGCATTGGCCGGCATGATCAGCACCGCCGATATCCAAGGTTCAGATGCGAATAATGCCGGACTGTGGCTTGAGCTCGATGCCATATTAGCAGTGGTTATTGGCGGCGCCGCACTCACGGGCGGGCGTTTCTCCTTAGTCTTGTCGGTTGTGGGCGCGCTGGTCATCCAAACCTTAGCAACTACGATTATCGTCAGTGGTTTACCCGCTAAATTTAACTTGCTGATCAAGGCCATCGTTATCCTGACCGTGCTGCTGTTGCAATCGGCTAAATTTAGGCGCCAATTGTCGGCGCTATTCAAATCCAAGCGCCAAGCGGATGCAAAACCAGCAGAAAAGGGTACAAGTGCAAAAGTCAGCACAGCGACAGGAGAAAAACCATGATAGCAAGACGTTTTATCCCGCTGTGGATCACCGCCTCATTGCTGCTGACGATGTTTCTGGTCGGCACCTTTCAGTTTGACGGTTTTGCTAGCGGCCGAGTAGTCACCAACCTGTTGCGTGATAATGCGTTCTTATTGATCACCGCATTAGGCATGACCTTAGTGATTATCTCCGGGGGCATTGATCTTTCAGTTGGCGCCGTCATCGCCTTAAGTGGGGTTGTCAGCAGTTTATTGATCACCGAGTACCAGTGGCATCCATTGTTGGCCTTTGCGGTTATCTTGCCCCTTGGGACGCTGTTTGGTGCACTCATGGGCAGCATTATCCATGTATATAAGTTGCAGCCTTTTATCGTGACGCTTGCGGGCATGTTCCTTGCGCGGGGCTTAGCGACGACGCTCAGCGAAGAGTCGATTGCCATTGACCATCCATTTTACGATGCGGTGGCCGAGATGAGCATTGCACTACCAGGCAATGCTGCGCTCGATTTAAGCTCACTGATCTTTATTCTGTTTTTTGTGATTATCGCCATTGTGATGCATTACAGCCGTTTCGGCACCAATGTGTATGCCATTGGTGGCAATCAACATTCTGCTGAACTAATGGGGATTTCCATCGCGAAAACTACCATCAGTATTTACGCCATCAGTAGCTTTCTGGCAACGCTTGCAGGCATCGTCTTTACCTTTTACACCTTCTCTGGTTATGCGCTTGGCGCCATTGGCGTCGAACTGGATGCCATTGCGGCCGTGGTCATTGGTGGCACCCTGTTAACGGGTGGTAGTGGCTTTGTGCTCGGTACAGTACTTGGGGTGATTTTGATGGGGGTGATTCAAACCTATATTACCTTCGATGGCAGTTTAAGCAGTTGGTGGACCAAAATAGTTATCGGACTCTTATTGTTCTTTTTCATCCTATTGCAGAAACTCTTGAATGGACGCAAAACACAACATGGATAATCGTCAACCTAACCTGTCGGTCTTTCGGCGCTTGCCTTTGACCTGTGGCTTACTCGCCGCATTGGCATTGCCATTAGCGCAAGCCGTGCCTGTGCTTGAGATTAGCCGCGCACAATCCCACAGCGCCACGGCGCAAGCCCTCGATGCGAATGCGCCCTTTATCGAGAGAAGGGCGGATCCTTGGGTGATCCGCGATGATGACGGCAGTTACTACTTTATTGCCTCCGTGCCTGAGTTTGACCGCATCGAACTTCGCCACGCCAAAACCATCGACGGTTTACGCCAAGCAACACCTAAAACCCTGTGGCGCAAGCATGAAACCGGCCCCATGAGTATCGATATTTGGGCACCTGAGCTGCACAAAATCGATGGTCGCTGGTATATCTATTTTGCGGCCAGCAATAAGGATGTGCGTTTTCATAACCGCATGTTTGTCTTAGGACTTGAGGGTGACTCGCCGATGACGGGGCAGTGGCAGGAGCTTGGCAAATTGCAATCGGCGCAGGATGCCTTCTCCCTCGATGCGACCAGCTTTAGCCTCAAGGGCGAGCGATATTTTATTTGGGCGCAGCAGGACAAAGCCAAGCGTTACAACACTGGTTTAGTGATTGCCAAAATGCTATCACCAACTCAACTCTCTGATAACGAAGCCATTATCAGCGAGCCCTTATTGGATTGGGAGCGTTTAGGCTTTAAAGTCAACGAAGGCGCTGCGGTGTTGGTTAAAAACGGTAAAGTCTTCGTGACCTATTCCGCCAGTGCCACGGATGACCGTTATGCCATGGGGCTGTTATGGGCCGATGAAAATGCCGATTTACTCGATCCCAAGAGTTGGCATAAATCGCCAAGCCCAGTCTTTACCACTGAGCCTAGCCTGAATCGTTTTGGCCCTGGCCATAATAGTTTTGTACTGGCAGAGGATGGTAAAACCGAGCTGATGTTTTACCATGCACGTAACTATCTTGAGCTGCAGGGGACGCCATTGACTGACGGCAATCGGCACACTTACCACCGTGCGATTAGCTGGTCGGTGGACGGTTTCCCAGTATTTGATAATCAGCACAGTGATAGCCAAACCCTGCATCAGCAAGACACGCAATCCCGCGAATAAGCGAAATGCGTTTAACAGACACGAACCGCACACTTAAGTAATCGAAATAGACAGGTTTTCCATGATAAGAGCAACAAACAGCCCCCTAGTCGAGCAGCGCGCCGATCCCTTTGTGTATCGACATAGCGACGGTTATTACTACTTTACGGGCTCTGTTCCGACCTACGATCGGATTGAACTGCGTAAATCCAAGACCTTAGACGGCTTGAAAGACGCGCAAACATTCGATATCTGGTTTAAACACCAAAGCGGCCCGATGAGCCGCCACGTGTGGGCGCCCGAGATCCATTATCTCGACGGCAAATGGTACATCTACTTTGCGGCCAGCGAAGAAGAAAATATTTGGGCCTTACGCCCCTATGTGCTTGAGTGCCAAGGGCAAGATCCCTTGAATGATGAATGGATTGAACTTGGCATGATGCAGGCGGCAGATGGTGATAATAAGTCATTTATCGACTTTTCCTTAGATGCGACCATTTTTGAAAACAACGGTAAGCGTTACTTCTGCTGGGCGGAGAAAACCGGCGGTCAATTTGCGGCATCCAACCTGTATTTAGCGGAAATGGCATCGCCCATCAAGTTAAAGACGGCGCAATTTATGCTCACCACCCCAGATTACGGTTGGGAACGAGTCGATTTTTGGGTTAATGAAGGGCCTGCAGTGCTTAAACATCAGGGGAAAATCTTCATTACTTTCTCGGCCAGCGCGACAGGTGCTTGTTATTGCATGGGTTATATGGAGGCCGATGAGCATGCTGATTTGCTCGATCGTAACTCATGGAAGAAAACCCGCCAGCCAGTGCTGTGCACTGATGTCGACAAGCAAATCTTCGGCCCTGGTCATAACAGTTTCACCGTGGCAGAAGATGGCGTAACGCCCATCTGTGTGTACCATGCCCGTGATTATGAACATGCGGTGGGCGATCCTAGCGTGGTGCCAAAGACAGATACCCGTCCATTAGCGCAAATTATTAAAGATCCACTCTATGATCCCAATCGCCATGCTCGGATGTTAGTGGTGTCATTTGATGAAAGCGGGCGCCCCTTGTTCAACCTCTACTAATTCATTTGCCACCACAAAGATTCGATAACCGCGGGGCATGCTTCAGCAGCCCCGCTTTTTTATATCTGAGTGAAGCGCTATTGCTGCTTAGGTGAAGCGCGATTGTTTAGGCTCGCACGCAAAACAAGCTATTCCAATCGCTATTTCAATCACTTAACCGATTCAATCTTTGAAGCTAAAGATGTTATATTGCCGCCCGAGCATTCACATTGTGGGTAGAAGTCCTGCCTGAATGTGGGAGTGAATTTCAGTGATGATGATTTTGCCAAGATCGAGGAGTAGGGATATGGCGATAAATAAGGACAAGCTTAGTGCGGATATTGAAGCTGGATTGGAAGAGTTTGCTCAGGAACTCGCTCTGGCACTAGCAGAATATTACGATTGGTGGCTGTCACACTATCCGGCGCAGACCCTCTACGGTTTTTGCCTATACAGCACGCCCTTAGTGGAATATCTAGGCGTTACGCTTTTCACTGAGGAAGGTTTGACTGCCGTCGCAGAGCAATATCAAAACGACAATAGTTTTCGACATAAATCCCTCGCAGAGCTTAAGCAAACGCTGCGTTGGTCGGCCTGCGACTCTCCACATCACGATGAAAATGAAAATATTTTTGAGGCGATTAACGACAAACTGCAATTGCTACAAGAGGACGCTGAAGCGCTTGAGTCCGAAGAGGCATACGATGCTTACCTCAAAGCCTTGTACGCCATATTAGTCAGGGCGCTCAATGAGGTTAAAGCTATGCGCCCGCTAAACCCGCAGGCAATATTGTTCTCCGTCTGGTTTGGCGATCAAAGCGATGCTGATATCGATTATTTTGTTCAAAGTTGCAATAACAAAGAGATGGTCGCTTGTTTTTATCAGCAATGGCGCTAAATTTTGGTAGCAAAAATTTTCAACGTAACTGACTTACTTAGCCTGCAACCAACGATATCCTACCCGATATGGACTGATATTTACGGATAGTGACTGATAGCGGCATCGGGCCACCAGCAAGCATTAGGTAGTGCCAAGCGCAGAAACTTTGGGTAAGCGGATAAAGAAATAAGGGAAAGCGTTTCACTTTTCCTTATCTGAATCAGTGTTTTAAGCCCGAGTGCCTATATGCGCTCAGGATGCTCGCTTACAAAGTCGAGGTTGGCTCGCTTTTTAGCAGGCGCACCTCATATAAACCGCCAGCAATCGAGCCCAGTTTTGCCACAAATTTCACCCTGAAGGGCACAGTGCTATCCAAAAGCATATCGGCGGGAATAGGGTAGTCGACACTATAAAATGTTGGCCCCTTATCGGCAGGCAGAGTGACTTCGGCAAGGCGTTTATCGTTGATCAAAATGTCGAAACGTCGCCCTGCATCCAAACCAAAGTAAGTTAAGCGCAATATGGGTTGCGGTTCACCTTTGGCATCGAGTTGATAGCTAAACCAATCCTCGGCATGGCGCCAATGGCGATTACCATTAAGGCCCGCTTCACTCTTTGATGCCTTAAAGAAATGATCCGACTCAGGTTGTTGCTCACCGGGCTGCACACTATCTAAGGTTTGCGCCATCAGCTTGGCTTCCATTTGGGCTTTTTGAGCTAACGCTTGCAGTTTTTGTTGCCATTCATCGGGGGCGCTCTGGCCAAAATACAAGGTATAGCGGCTGTCATGCAGGCGAAAGAAGGGGATCAGCGTGATTGGGGTCGCTTGATTTGTACGGGCTTTCCCCGTGGTAAATTGCAGCTGACTCATGGGCTCACGGCGGATATCGGTTAAAAAGCGTGTTCCATCACTGATAAAAATCGGCGCCTGACTGGGTTCGCACATAGGGCCACTGGCAATATGCCCCATGCGACTGGCATCGCCGATAAAGTTTAAGGCTTCATTGGCGATAGGCGTCGTTTTTGCCGCTAACACAATTGGCCCATAAAGCACTGAGTAATAGGCGGTTTTATCAGGCAGCTGCTCGAGACTAATGTCCATCGGTAAGGTGATGGTCACGCTATCGCCCTTGCGCCAGTGCCGTGTTAAAGGAATATATTGCCCTTGAGTCGGTGTAAACCTTTGCGGCTCGCCATTAATGCTCACGGTCACGTCACCCTTAGCCCATGTGGGATAGCGCAGATTGAGGGTAAAGTCCGCCTCTTGATGGATAATCATCTGCGAAGTATTGTCATCGGGAAACTGAGTTTTTTGGCTAAGGCTGATGCCCTTGGCTTTCCAGTTGACCTCGGAATCGACAAACAGGTTCACAAACAGATTGTTGTCCTCCTCGGCATAGATGAGCTCGCCGTATTTAGCATGGTTTTCGATACCGGAACCAACACAACACCACATACTTTCCTGCGCCGAGGAATAGACGCGGTAATGGTCTGGGCGCATTGGCGTAAAATACACTAGGCCGCCAGTTTGCGGATGCTGGGACGAGAGAATATGGTTGTAGAGCGCGCGCTCGTAGTAATCGATATAACGTAAATCACGTTTGTTTTCATAGAGTAATTTAGACAGTTTCAGCATGTTGTAGGTATTGCAGGTCTCAGGGCCTTCTACCGAATCGAGCATACTGCTGAAGTCTTCGCTAGGATGAAAATGCTCGCGCACACTGTTGCCACCGATGGAAACGCTGCGCTGGTGAACCACTTGCTGCCAAAAGTAATCGGCGCTCTCTAACCACGCCTTGTTATGACTGAGCTCGGCAATACGTGCCACTCCCACAATTTTAGGAATTTGTGTATTGGCATGTAGGCCCGTCAGTTTATCTTGATGCTGCAACAGGGGTTGTAACAGGCTTTGATCCGTATAGCGATTCGCAAGATTTAAGTATTTGTTTTGACCTGTAATGCTGTACACATCCGCTAAGGTTTCATTTAAGCCACCGTATTCGGTGCGCAGCATAAGCTGCAGCTGCTCATCAGTTAGATTGCGACTTAAATCCAGCATCCACTCGGCAAAACCGACGAGCATTTTCTTCGCCGTAGGATTTTGAGTATAAAGATAGGCATCCCGCAGGCCGGCAAATACCTTATGCAGGTTATACCAAGGCACCCATGATTGGTTGAGCGTAAACAGATCCGCTTCAATATGACCAGCGGCGACCTGCTGCCATAATTTATCTCCATGGGGGACACCGCCCACGTAACCATTGCCATGGGCCTGTTGACACTTTTCCAACTCGGCCACCATGTAGTTGAGTCGTTCAAGCACCGCCTGATCGCCCGTAGCAGCATACATTAAGGCCAATGCCGATAGATAATGCCCACCGATATGGCCATCAAGGCCCGTATTTTCCCAATTGGGGTAGTTGTCGGCGGTAGTCGCGATTCCCGCTTCCTTACGGTAAGGAGCCAGTAGTCGCTCGGGATCCATCGACATGATGTAAGCCAAATCGGTCTGCTGGGCATGCAGAAACGGCCCGGCAGTGAGACGCACATCGTTTAGGGGAATGGGGGTAAGGCTAGCAAAACTTAGCTGGGATACGAATGGGCAAGTTAATGGCAATAACAGGCAAAGGCCAAACAATCGGGCAGTGTTCATCTTGGCTCCCTTATTATACGGATTGGAGTTTTACGTTTGGATTAACTCAGTTTTTGCGTGATAAAAAAGCCCCTGGGTAGGGGCTTATGGTGTTATCGCAGATAGATTACGCCGATACTTGAGGCGCAGCAGTCTTAGACGTTACGGCCTTAGAGGCTTCAGTGCTAGAGGCTAGAGCCTTAGACGTCAAGTTGGCGTCCGTTTGGCTTGAATGGGCCTGCTCGGGTAAAGCCTGTTTGATTTCTTCATAAACGCGGTCAGAAATCTTGTATTTGAACATCAGTAAGCCCATCAGCGCGTGGAATGCACCAGGGATCACCGTCAGCATTAACGAAATACCGGTCAACGCAAACTCGCTTTGAGTTTCACCGGGTTGATAGTTGAAGTAGGTCAGCAGCATACCGACTACAAATCCCGCCGCGCCCATGCCGGCTTTTTGGGCGAATGAGATCCCGCCAAAGGCAAGGCCAGAGACCCTGTGGCCCGTTTTGACTGTGCCATAATCCACCGACTCGGAAATCACCGACCAGAAGACAGGCGCATGTAAATCCACCACAAATGAAATCGCAAAATAGAGTACGAAGGCCAGCACTATGTCCCCCGGTTGCACGGCAAAGAACATAATGACGCTTAAGATCCCAACCGCGATTTGGCTGTAACGGAAGAGTTTAAGTTTGCAGTAACGCTTAGTGATCCAAGTCGAAGCCACCATGGCCAGAATCGCTGCGCCCACACCGGTCGATAGAAATGCTGAGAGCATTTTGGCATCGCCGCCCAAGTAGTAGGTGGCGTAGTAGGCTGCTACCGAGCCACGGATCACATAGCCAATGGTGCCAATAACACAAATCGCGGTTAACACTAACCATTGATCGTTTTTAAACAATAATCGCAGTTGCATGGCGACAGGCTTAGTTTCAACCTTATAAGCCACACGCTCTGTGGTCGTGAAAAAGCAAAATAAAAACAACAGTGTTGCCATTAATGCCATCACGCCCATGGCTTTTTGATAACCCGCGGCAATGTTATCACCGCCCCAAGACGACGCTAACATAGGCACGATAATGGTCACTAAAAAGGCGGCAATTTTGGCGAAGAACAAACGATAACCGTTGGCGGATAAACGCTCTTTCGGATCGTCGGTGATCACGCTGATAATCGAAATATAGGGAATAGTCACAGTGGTGAAGATGATAGTGACCAGAATATAGGTCGAGTAGGCCCAGATAAGTTTGGCATTGTAATCCCAATCCGGGGTTGAGAAGGTTAAGAAGACCGAAATACCAAAGGGAATTGCCATAAACAGGAAGTAGGGGCGATATCTTCCCCAGCGGGTGGTCACTTTATCGTTAATAATGCCCATTAAAGGATCGGTAATGGCATCGATAAGACGAACCAACAGGAACAATATCCCGACATCGGCGGGTTTTAACCCAAAAATATCGGTATAAAAGAAGGTAATAATTAACATCATTGACGAAATCACCACGTTAACGGCCATGTCCCCGGAGCCGTAACCGATCTTTTCAATGACTGACAATTTATGAGAACTCATCAGAAATCCTTATTATATTTATTATAAACAGTGAGTTATTGTGTTACTTTGCAATTTACCGCATCCGCAATGTTAACACATTTTTCTCCTGTTAATTTTTTTGCATTTGATTGTTACTTCCTTGTCCGATAGTATGATAACTTAATTCATCATACAATAGCATAATAGCTATTTTATTAAATAGGATGAGGTAATAAGGAGAATTAATGCCAGCCATAAGAATCACACCGAAAACAGCCCTAAAACGTCACTTTCAGATGCTCAATTACGCGCTGCTAGGCATGTTGGCAACTCTAGGCCAAGTAAGTGCCAAGCAGGTGAGTATTCATGATCCTGTGATGGCGAAAGAGAACGGGCAGTACTATCTCTTTAGCACTGGCCCCGGCATTACCTATTATTCCTCCAAGGATAAAGTCCATTGGACACTGGCGGGCCGAGTATTTGAAACCGAACCGAGCTGGGCGAGGGCGGTGGCACCTGGGTTTAACGGCCATTTGTGGGCGCCGGATATTATCGAGCACAACGGTTTGTTCTATCTGTATTACTCGGTATCTGCCTTTGGTAAAAACACCTCGGCCATTGGCGTGACAGTCAATAAAACCCTCGACAAAAACTCGAAGGACTACCAGTGGACAGATAAAGGCATCGTTATCCAATCTGTGCCAAATCGTGATGCATGGAACGCGATTGATCCCAATATTATTGTCGATGAAAAGGGCACGCCTTGGATGAGCTTTGGCTCCTTCTGGCAAGGGTTAAAACTGGTCAAACTCAACCCAGACTTTATCTCCATTGCCAAGCCTGAAGAATGGCACACCTTAGCCAAGTTAGAACGCCCGGCATTGCTTGGTGAAACCGAACCGGGCCCAGCACAAATCGAAGCGCCTTTTATCTATAAAAAAGATGACTATTACTACCTTTTTGTCTCCTATGGCCTTTGCTGCCGTGGGGATGACAGCACCTATCACTTAGCCGTGGGCCGAGCCAAAACGGTGACTGGGCCTTACCTTGATAAAGAGGGCAAAGACATGGCACAGGGCGGTGGCTCAGTATTACTGAAAGGCACTAAGGACTGGCCTGGATTGGGCCATAACAGTGTTTATAACTTCGATGGTAAAGATTACTTAGTCTTTCATGCCTATGAATCCGCCGATAATGGCTTACAAAAACTCAAGATGGCGGAACTGAGCTGGCGCCAAGGTTGGCCCGTGGTCGATCCTAAGGTGCTCAATCAATACCAGAGCGTATTAGTTGCACCCGAAGGAACAAAATAATAATGACTCACACAATCAACAAACGAATGGCTACGCTTGCGTTGGCCATGGGACTTAGTGCGACCTGCTTGGGGGAAGGTAACCTACATGCAGCAGAGAGTGCGAAGGGCGCGGATGAAAACCGCATTACCGCAGCCACTTTCGCCAATCCGTTATTTCGTAACGGTGCAGATCCTTGGCTCGAATACCACAATGGTAACTATTATCTAACCACCACCACGTGGACCTCTGAGCTGGTGATGCGTAAATCGCCCACCATTGCAGGGCTTGCCGATGCGCCAGCCCACAATATTTGGAGCGGCACCGATAAGTCCAACTGCTGTAATTTTTGGGCATTCGAATTCCACCCTCTGCAAACTGCGCAAGGATTACGTTGGTATGTGATTTACACCTCGGGCGTGGCAGAAAACTTCGATGGCCAGCGTAACCATATCCTCGAGAGTGAAGGCAGTGACCCCATGGGGCCATACCAGTTTAAGGGCACGCCAATGCCCGATCACTGGAATATCGACGGCAGCTATTTGGAGTATAAAGGCCAGTTATATTTTCTCTGGTCCGAATGGCACGGCCAAGATCAAGTGAACTTGATTGCCAAGATGAGTAACCCTTGGACCGTCGAGGGCGAACATAAGGTGATTACCGCACCTATTCACGACTGGGAAAAATCAGGCTTAAACGTCAATGAAGGCCCAGAGATCATTCAGCACGAGGGCAGAACCTTCTTAGTTCACTCGGCAAGTTTTTGTAACACTGAGGATTATTCCTTAGCCGTGGTCGAACTCACCGGTGACGACCCTATGGATCCCGCCGCATGGACCAAGTACGACAAACCTTTCTTTAGCAAAGCCAATGGCGTCTATGGCCCTGGGCATCATGGTTTCTTCAAGTCACCCGATGGGAAAGAAGATTGGCTTATATACCATGGCAACTCCTCGGCCTCCGACGGCTGTAGTGGTACCCGAGCGGCACGTGCTCAACCCTTTACATGGGATAACAAAGGCTTGCCTAAATTTGGCGAACCGATGGCGGATAAAAAGCAATTGCCTGTCCCAAGTGGCGAGTTTGGCCCGATAACCACTCAAGTGGAAGGCGTAAAATACCGCATCGTGAGCCGTGAAATCGGTCAATGCCTCGTGACCAATGCCAAGGGCCAGGTCAGTATCGGTAAGTGCGAGGATGACAACAGTCAATGGGTTATCGACCCGAGTAACGATGGCCTATACCGCTTTGCCAATGTGGGGCAGGGAACCTTTTTAACTCAGGCTCAGTGCCAAGATGAGTCTTCAACGGCACTGAATACGTCGCCTTGGGTCGCCTCCCGTTGTCAGCGTTGGTCGGTGGATTCGACTCGTGAAGGCTGGTTCCGCTTTGCAAACGATCGCTCCATAGGTAATTTACAGGCGAAAAATTGCAGTAAAAAGGCCGGTGCCGAGGTGATTGCGGGCGAAAACCGTGTCAGTGAATGCACAGATTGGCGGATTGAGTCTGTGTCAACATTTGCCATAGTCAACGCCCACAGCGGCAGAGTGGTCAGCGCCGAACAATGTCAGCTCAAACCCAATGCCAATGTGGCTCAGTTTGAATACACCGGCGATGCCTGTCAGCAGTGGCAAGCAGTGCAGACGACGGACGGCTTTTATCGCCTGCAATCCATCCAACTTTCAAACAACAAGGCGCAACAATGCCTTGTGACCAACGAAGGTAATCTGGAGCTAGGGGCTTGTAATACAATCGACAGTGAGTTCCGCAGCGAATTGATGCCCAATGGCTCATTAAGGCTGGTGTCCCGTAAGGGCGGTTCATCCATGAAAGTGGCCAATGGCTCCTATGCCAACGGCGATAACATAGTGGAAGACGTGTGGAAAAACACCATTTCACAACAGTTTTACTTTAGAGAGGTGAAATAATTCATCCCTTTGAAATAACTGAGCATCACCACGGCGGTGGTCATACCCAAACAACCTGAAGATATAGGATTCAGCGGGAGTTAACGCACTTTAGGCAAGGCGGTTATTTGAGAACCTAGTGAACTAAGTTAAAAATAACCAACACAGCATAAAATACGTTAAAACCCGCCGGGACGGAGAGCCTAGGGCACTCCATTTCTGTGTTACATCAATTCAAAAGGTGGTCGATTTTTTCATTGATGCGCCTTGAATTGAAGCCCCTAGGCACTCTGAAACTCGTATCTTCAGGTAGCTTGGGTATAAACGCTTGCTTGTAATGTCGTTTAAGTTGAGGTCGCTTAACGGCATCTTGGTTGAGCCTAGTTTGCTCGGCACCAGAGCAGTAATTGTGTATGCAATTACTGCTCTTTTTTATCCCGGCTCTTTTTATCCAGTCATGGCCTGCCATAACAGTCGTATAGCCAGTAGCGTGAGAATCAAATCAAAAGCTAAATTGAAATGTTTGTCCGTTACTCGAGTAAGCATCTTAAAGCCTAGCCATGTTCCAATACCGCCACTGATAATCATACAAACGAACAGTGGCCACCATGGGAGTATAGGGATATCGACCCCCTCAAAAACGATAATTTTCACCCCATGTTGTAAGGACATAATCATTGCAAAGGTGGCTACGGTACGAAATCGATCAATCTCTAACTGCTTGATAAACGCCGCAACCAAAGGGCCAGTTGCCCCAACGAATAATGAGATAAAGGTCGTTATCCCACTCGCAATTAACATGCCCATAGTACCCAGTACTACACGAGGTATTTTGGGACCCCAACAGGAGTACAAGATAAATAGGGCAATGGTGAGATACATCACCGTAGGGGGGATCGCCACTAAGACTAAGCTGCCCAGCGCGGCACCAATGAGCGCCCCCGGTAAGAATACCCTGATAATTCGCCATTGAATATGTTGCCATCCCAATAGGGCTCGTCCTAAGTTAGAGCCCAATTGCACTACGCCGTGTAGGGGAATAATCACTTGAGGCGGAAGCACTTGCGCCATCACGCCCAATAACATCACACCACCGCCAATACCAAAACAGGCGGTAAAAAATGCAGTAAAGGCCGAGCCTAAGGTTAACAGCGTGAATATATCGATAGGGATCAGATTAAAATCGAACCAAGCGGTGTGCATAGCCAATATTCAAGGAAGAAAAGAAAGATAAACTAGCAAAGCTTGGGCTCAGACAAAAGCAATTTGATGGATAAGCATTAGAAAGATCGAGTAAAAATCTCGCCATTTATTTGATATAAAAAGAAAAAGCTAATCACTGGATTAGCTTTTTCGGTTTAAACAACAGTGGTCAATTAGAAGGAGTAACGCGCACCGAGGGCAAACGTTCGGGTGTAGATACTATTCGTGCGGTTATAGAGTACTGAGTCTTCATAGTATTCTTGATAGATATCATCAAGAATATTTGTCGCATCGAAGGTTAGTACAAATTCATCTGTTACGTTATAGCTAAATTGGAAGTCAAGCGATTGCTCCGGCTTACGATAAATGCCACGAGGCATTGCGAAGCTACCTGCGTCATAAGCAGATAAGAATTTGTCACGCCAGGTGTAAGAGAGGCGAGCACTATAAACGTCTTTATCATAAATCAATACAGCACTCATTGAGGTATCTGATACACCAAATAAATCTCGTGTTGTAGTTGCAATTTGCTCACCACTTTCACTATCAAACTCTGGGATGTCTTGGCTAGAGTCTAAGAAGGTTGCACTCACTTGAGTACCTAAACCATCTAGGTAACTAGGCATATTTTCAGGGAAATACACCGCACCAAGTTCATAACCACTTAGTTTTCCATTCGAAGAGTTTTCTGGTCGGCTTAAAAGATATTTTTTTGTTTCACCATCAACTTCACGAGTGATAGTCGATACTGAGTTAAATACAAAACCTTCAATATCACGACGGAAATAAGTACCGAAAATAGAAGATCCCTCACCAAAGTAATATTCCAATGAGAAATCATAGTTTTGTGAAGTAGTTGGTTCTAACTTAGAGTTACCACTTGAAGCTTGACCGAATCCAAGCTTTGTTAAGTCTTCTGTATAGGAAATCGCAGTGGTTAAATCACCAAAGGCGGGGCGACGAATCGTTTCAGTGTAGGCAAAACGTGCAACCAGTTCATCCGTTAACCAGAAGCGTACCATTAAGCTTGGTAATAACTCCGCACTTCCATTGGTATCGGTGTCATGCACGAGATAATATCGAATGTCATCAACGACATCCTCAGTAGCATATTTTTTGCGTTCCCAGAAATCCATATCAGCATCGGCTTTCTCGTAACGTAGGCCGATTTGACCATCGACTTGCTTACCCCATAACTCAGTTTCAAAATCACTTTGGATATACGCAGCGTATGATTTTTCAGTGATGTCATAGTTAGTATACATAGCAAGAGCTTGTTCATCTGCACCGTACATCGTTTCAATAGCAGAACGATTAGCATACAGATAGTTACCGTTAGCGATAGCCCAGCTAGTTGGTACATTTCCACGGCCATCAAAGAAGTCAGTAGTTACGGTAAACATATTCGGGTCAAGATCACTAAATAGAACATTAGTGTTTAGTGAGCCTGCATCGTACAATCCGTGTTTTGCACCACGTTGCTCAGCACGTACACCAAACTTCATCTTAGTGAAGATACCGTAGTCGAGGTAATAGTCACCATCGAGTGTCCAAGTAACTGAATCCCCCTCGTCTTTGGCACCGCTATCGTATACGTTTGCCGTTTGCCACAAGGATAATTGCGTTAAATCAGATTCATTAATAGCAGTGTCAGGGTTATCTAAATAAACCCAGCTAGGGACACCACCACTTTTGTCGTTATAGTCAACATCAACGCCGTAGAAAGTTTGAGTACTATTCGCGCTTACACCACGCATCGCCAGAAATTGTGATTCATAGGTACTGGTTTGATAGACCACTTCAGACTTTAAGATCAAATTGTCAAAGTCCCACTTACCTCCTAAGGCAAATACGTAACTATCTGTTTCGTTGTGGCTATGATCTGAACTGCTAAAGCCGCCAACGTTATAGGCAGTTCGCGATTTAACCACATTGGTACCATCATAAACTTCGATACCATCTTTGATCACTTGCTGCCAATTAGCCGAGGAATCAACATTGCTAAAGAGCATAGAGTTGAAGTTATCATTGCGATAACCGTTATAGAATGCTTCAAAAAGGTACTCGGAAGTGTCAGTTGGTGCCCATTGCAATGAGAAATTTAGTGCTGGACGCTCACGTTCACCGTTATTCATATTTTGAAACACAGCATCACGCATCAACAAATATTCTTGACCGTTGATCAAGGTTCCTTCAGATGTATCAAGACCATGAGCTAAACCGCGGGTCCAATAAATATCAGGGATTTGTGTACCCGTTTCTGCGTAGTAGGGCAAGGACGCACCAGGAGCGACAACTTGATCGTTGTAATTGGTACGAATATAAGAAACGTTAACTAATGCACCGACTTCACCGATGCTGGTATCCCAGCGGTCGCTAATTAAGGCACTGAAATTGGGATCGATAGTGTCAGGCTGATCAGAGTAAATCCCTTTGGCTGCTACCGAAATTTTTTCTTCTTGAAAATCAAAAGGTCTATGGGTACGAATGTCAATTTGGCCTGCGATACCACTGGCGACTTGAGAAGAGGAGCGTGTTTTAAAGACTTCAACACTGCCGAGTAATGCCGCTGGTACGTCTGCAATTGCCACTTCACGGCCTGCGGCGGTGAAGATTTGGCGGCCATTCACTGTGGTTGTCACATCCGTTAAACCCCGAATGCTTACAGTATTGGCTTCACCTGAGGCGCGGTCGGTGACTTGAACACCCGTTACCCGTTGTAAGGCTTCAACGACGTTATTATCTGGGAATTTGCCAATATCTTCGGCAATGATGGCATCAACAACTTGAATATTTTGACGTTTGAGTTCTACCGCCTTATTTAAACTACCGCGGATCCCCTGAACCTGAATGATCTCCATCTCTTCGTTATTTTGCGCTTTACCGCTAGAAGAGGGCTGTGCCATTTCTTCCGCCTGAGGCGATTGTGTCGCTTCAGGTTCTGCTGCATACGTCGCTTGACTAGCAAGAGCAAGCAGAATCGCACTTGCCAAATAAGTCTGTTTAAACATCTAGTTAATCTCCGGTAGTTTTATTATTTGACCCGGTAGCCTAAGACACCATCTGACGTCCCGGTCTTTTTTATTCCACTTCAGAGTCACGGACATCCCCACAGTGTCCCTGAAAATTTAGAATTTTGTAGCGTACTTTGCACCATGGCATCTGATGATGCTTCAAGTGCTCAATTAAGATCTTATCAAAGTGTTAAAATCATATTGTATGACTATTAACCTGTCAACATTGCTATTTCATTTTGATAATAAAGAGAGAGTGCATTTCTTAGAATGAATTATGGACAAGGAAAAAATTAAATTTTTAAACAAAACAGAGAGATAGTTTACTGTTTGACGGTAGGTAAATTGGTGAATATGCGGCAAAATCAATATAAATCGCATTGTATATTTAGCTTTAATGCCTAATTTCTTGCAAAAAAATCATAAATCTCTTTCACAAGATATTTACTTCTTTCGTCAGAGTGCTAATGTAACTTTAGTGTTACAGTAGTATTGTATTACCAATATGTAATGCATTGATACACGATTAACCTCTAACTATCCAACACAACAATAAAAGGAACGACGCTCATGGTGCTTAAACGCTCATTCGTGTCAGCAAGCTTGATCATGGCACTTGCCGCCTGTGGTGGGGACGACAGCAGCTATAGTGCTAACGACACAAATACCTTTACACCTCCCGCTCCAGTGACTTCGGCGGATCCGACAATAGCAGGTGAGGTGAGCTATAAAAATGCAGTGGTCCATGATCCATCGATCATTAAAGATACTGATGGTACTTACTATGTTTTTGGCTCCCACCTAGCAGTGGCAAGCTCTACTGATTTAATGAACTGGACACAAATTGCCTCGGATGGTGCCGCCACGAGCAGCTTGTTTAATACCTATGCGTCAGAAATCGCTGAAGGCACGGCATGGACGGGCGGCTTTGTCGGTTCGTGGGCGCCGGATGTGATAAAGCTTGCTGACGGTAAGTACCATTTCTATTACGACTTTTGTGGCGGCCCCGATAAGATTGATTGCGTATCGCGTTCCTATTTGGGGATGGCCACCTCGGACAATATTTTAGGTCCTTATGTAAACAAAGGTTTACTCCTGAAATCAGGTCATGAGGGTGCTGAAAACCCAGGCGCAAACGGTCAAATTTACGATGGCAATGTCGACCCTAACGCTATCGATCCAGCCGTGTTTTACGATAAAGATGGCGGCCTGTGGATGACCTATGGTTCCTATTCCGGCGGGATCTGGGTCATGCAGTTAGATCCTGCAACGGGTAAACCGTTAGCGGATCAGGGCTATGGCACTAAGATCATGGGGGGCAATTACAGTGCGATTGAAGGATCTTATGTTATCTATAGCCCTGAATCCGAATACTATTATATGTTTACCTCCTTTGGTGGTTTTGCCCAAAAAGACGGTTACAACATTCGTATCTCTCGCTCTAAAAATCCTAACGGTCCCTATTTCGATGCAGCTGGGCTCGACATGATTGGCGCAACGGCCGCAGGCAATATCGCCGACTATGGCGTCAAACTGATGGGCGGTTTCCAATTTGTGGCCCACCCTGGCGATGTGGGTCATGATCACGGTTATCTGTCACCCGGCCACAACTCAGCTTTTTATGATGCACAAACGGGCAAATACTTCTTGGTATTCCATACCCGCTTCCCCGATACCGACGAAGGTCACAGCGTGCGCGTGCATGAGCTATTTCTCAACAGCGATGGTTGGTTAGTTGCCTCACCACAGCGTTATGCACCGATCAACGGCGATAACATTGTCGATGAAATCGATGTCACTGGTGATTATCAATTCATTAATCACGCAAAAAATATTAATACTGCGGCACATAAATCAGTCCATGTGAAGTTATCCCGTACTTGGACCAATAAAGGCACTGTATCTGGCGATGTGACTGGTAGTTACCAACAGGGTGATGACAATAAAATCAGCTTAACGCTAGACAATTTAGGCACATTTGAAGGCGTACTCGCCTGGCAATGGGATCCTGAACAAAACAAACTCATGCCTACCTTTAGCGCCATTTCTAATGATGGGGCGAGTATTTGGGGCGTGAAGCTCACCAATAAAACCACTGAGGAAATTTTATCGGCATCGGCAAACGGCATTAGCCTGCCGACCGAAGTCACCGAAGGCACGCTCGCCTTACCGACACAAGGTACCCGTGGGGCAACTATCGAGTGGCAATCGAGCGACGAGTCAGTGATCCGTGCCGATGGCACCATTATCAGACCCAACGTCGGCGAGGGCGATAAGGTCGTCACCCTAACCGCGACGATTATGGTCAATGGTAAGAAGGTGACTAAAACCTTCAAAATCACCGTATTTGCCCATAAAACCTATAACCGTATTGCCCAGTACAGCTTTGAGAATAACCTCAAGGATTCCTTAGGCTTATTTGGTGATGGCCAACCCACTGGCGATAGGATCTTCAAAGCGGGCGATGCCATTGGCTACGCTACAGGCTTTGAAGGACAAGCCCTGTCACTCGATGGTACCCATGGGGTGTTACTACCATCGGGCATTATCTCCAGCTACGAGTACACAGTGTCTTTTTGGGCAAGTCCTGCGGTTATTACAGGGTTTACCACGGCATTCTTCGGCGCAGTTAACGAGCAAACCGCTGAAGATGGTAGCAAGTTCTCCAATACTTGGGTCAGCATGCTGCCACAAGGTTGGGACGGTAATACCATGTTCTGGAGTCACAATATTGATACCAGCGGCAGTGCCGCGGTTGAAAGTTGGTTTGATGGTGTCACCGGCGAGCGCATCGCTGAAAACACGTGGTCGCATCTGGCGTTCTCCGTCAATAAAGGGCTAGTTAAAGTCTTTATCAACGGGGTTGAGCGCTTTAGCCGCGGTAACCTTGCGAACTACTTTACGGGCGCACAGGGCGTTTTCGGTCTTGGCGTTAACTACTGGGATCTGCCATACAACGGCCTAATTGATGAACTCAAAATCTATGAAGCGGCATTAACGGCTGAAGAAGTCAAAGCCCTCGATATCGACAAGTTAGCCGACAGTGAACTCTTGTCCTCAGCAACGGCCATTCTGGAGCTAGGCGACTTATCGGCGGTGCGTAAAAATATCGAACTGCCAGTAACGGGTCCTTATGCTGCGGCGATTTCTTGGGTATCTTCAGATCCAACGACTATTGATACCCATGGAAGCGTAACGCAACCTGCACGTGGTGAAGAAGACAAGGTGGTCACCTTAACGGCCACCTTAAAACTGGGTAATGCGACTCAAACCAAAGTCTTCACCGCAACCGTAAAAGCTAAGAATCCACCAACACCTGTAGCGGTTTACAGTTTCGAAGATAATCTTAACGACAGTACCGCTAACTTCGGTGCGGGCACTTTAGTGGGTAACCTGATTGGTGTCGAAGGCGGTAAAATCAGCTATATGGACGGCGCGGTAGGCAAGGCGGCGGTCTTTGATGGTGCCTCTGGTATTGTATTGCCGAATAACCTTATCAAAGACTACACCTACTCAGTGTCGATGTGGCTCAATCCTGAGCAGCTGAATAAGTACACTACAGCCTTGTTTGGTTATGCGACCGATTCTAGCTGGACCAGCGTCTTACCTGGCGGTCAAAATGATTATGAGCGCATGGTATTATGGTCAGGCACAGCGTGGTACGACGGTCGAACCGGTTTTGTGATGCCAAAATCCCAATGGACGCACCTGGCGTACACAGTGAATGGCGGCGATGTGAAGGTTTATATCAATGGTGAATTGAAGTTTACCGGCGCTAACTTCCCGGACGTCTTCTCAGTACCGACCACTAAGTTTGCGGTCGGGGTCAACTTCTGGGATACGCCTTTCAAAGGGGCAATCGATGAAATCAAGTTCTACGACGAAGCGATTACTGAACAAGATGTGGCTGATTTATTTAGCGAATCTAATCAATAACTGATCAGTTAAGCCAGATCGCTTGACGATCCCATTCAAAAGCTCAAAATCCGATGACCATTCGTCATCGGATTTTTTTATGCAACTCACTACCGCGTTTGCACTGGCCGGAACCATTCCGAAAAGGATTGATAGTTTAATCGCAGAAACAGAGCAGCATATACTACCGATACAACGAGAATTAAGGGTTTATCCTCGATATGTCATAGCGAAACCAAGGAAATACCCAGTCAAAAGAAAAGGCCTGTCAGCTCTTAACTGATTGGCATTACTCTCAATGGTGCTTTAAATCAATGTCTTAAGATATTTAAACCTTGCCCATTATGAAGGTCATTTATCGACTATTATCGCGATAAGCCGGTAGCTAAAAGAACCACAAGCTATATTCACGTTTTACCCTTGCTTCATCCCATAAGTTGTTTAAGATTAAGCCTTTCTGGATTACAGAGTTTATTTCTGAGTAACGCAATGCAAACGGTCACGGTTGGCGAGCTGTTGATGACGCTCCCAGTAGGAAACCTCCTTGGAGAAGGCGTATTATGGGATGAATTACACCAATCCATTTGGTGGACTGACATTCTCTCCTCTGTGATTTATCGTTTTACTCTCGCCACCTGCACACTAGATACTTTCTCCATGCCGCACCGCGTCGGCTCCTTTGGCCTCACTGCAAAGCCTACAACACTGATCGTCGCATTCGATATCGGTATTGCGACTTATAATATTGAAGATCAAAGCCTGACATGGTTGGCGCAGCCAGAATCTCATTTTGCCGGCAATCGCTTTAATGATGGTCGCATCGATAGGCAAGGGCGTTTTTGGGCGGGCACTATGGTTGAGCGGCGCGATACTTTGCAACAAACGGCAGCCCTGTATTGTCTGGATGAGAATGGGCATTGCCACCAACGCCTCTCAAATCTCGAAATCTCCAACGGCCTATGCTGGAGCGTGGATGGGCGAACGCTCTACCATGCTGATTCGCCAAAACACCAAATCTATCAATATGATTTTGATATTGAGCAGGGGCTATTGAGTCGTAAGCGCCTCTTTGCGAGCACGAGCCATCACATTTTCCCTGATGGTTCCGATGTCGATGCGGCGGGTTATCTTTGGAATGCCCAGTGGGGCGGTGGACAAGTGGTACGCTATCGTCCAGACGGTGAAGTCGATCTTATCCTCAAATTGCCCGTTACAAACCCAACCAGCATCGCCTTTGGCGGCGCAAAATTAGATTTACTTATCGTGACCAGTGCTAAACACTCACTTGACGCATCGCAATTAGCTCAAGAGCCGCAAGCGGGGGATGTATTTATCTATCAATTACAGGGTATTTATGGCGTAACCGCCCCACGTTTTTGCGGTTAGATCTAAGTAAACATCAGCGTTTTTAGCGCAAATTTTGTTATCAAATCCACTCACCAATCCCTTAGACAAAAACGATTTACCGCGCTTTCAGGCAAAATCGCCGCTTATCGCCCCAATCATTTACCTTAAATTGTGATCTTGCTCAAAAAGCGGCTAATCGGTATTTTCACTCATAATTTGAGCAACTAACGCCATTTTTGTGACGCGCATCAATAATAAGATTTACAGCTATCAGAAATTGGTACAAAGTGGACAAAATGACTACTCAAAATGTCCATATCAATAAAAGCTTTAAATCCTGAGAAATAACATTATTTAAAAGTATTAATTCAAAAATAATAATAAAACTTACATACATCAGGATATTATTCTGTTGAAAGCTTAATGTGATTTCGATCACCTGTCGGAAATTGTCATTATTAGTCACTTTTTTATACTCGCACCTTGAGTAGGGTTAAGTTCTCTACTCAAGCATGCAGCGTATTCGCTGCAACTTGTGAGCACATAAAAGAGAGTGTGTGAAATGACAATGAATAGACGACAGTTTTTTAAACTCTGTGCTGTGGGAGCCGCGACTTCTGCTATTTCTGCACTGGGGTTGATGTCCGAAAAGGCATTTGCATCCGTCAGAGGTTTTAAATTGCTACGCGCAAAAGAGACGCGTAACAATTGTTGCTACTGCTCTGTGGGTTGTGGTTTGTTGATGTACAGCCAGAGCAGTAATGGGAAAAATGCGGAGCAGAGCATTTTTCATATCGAGGGCGATGCCGATAATCCAATTAACCGTGGGGCTCTGTGTCCTAAGGGCGCTGGCTTGGTTGACTATGTGAATAGCCCGCACCGTTTAAAATATCCTGAAGTGCGTTTACCTGGTTCGGATAAATGGCAGCGCATTAGCTGGGATGAGGCCTTTAAGCGTATCGCAAGACTTATCAAAGACGAGCGTGATGCCAATCTGATTGAAAAAAATGCCCAGGGTCAAACCGTTAACCGCTTAGTCAGTCTAGGCATGATGACTTCATCGGCCCAAGCAAACGAAGGCTGCTACATTACCCATAAATTTGGCCGTGCCATTGGCATGTTAGGCATAGATAACATCGCCCGCGTTTGTCACGCACCGACACCAGCTGCGATGGCGCCCACCTTTGGCCGCGGCGCTATGACTAACCACTGGGCAGATATGAAAAATACCGATCTGGCCATTGTGATGGGCGGTAACGCTGCTGAAGCGCATCCCGTCGGTTTTGGTTGGGTGACAGAAGCGATGGAGCACAACAATGCCAAGTTGATTGTGGTCGATCCGCGCTTTAACCGCAGTGCTGCCGTCGCCGATTTATATGCGCCTATTCGTTCGGGCACCGATATTGCCTTCCTACTCGGCATGATCCGCTACCTGCTCGAAACCCAGCAAATCAACCTTAACTATGTCAAAGCCTATACCAATGCCTCGTTTATCGTGCGGGAAGACTTTGAATTTAATGAAGGTTTATTCAGTGGCTACGATGAAGCTAACCATAAATACGACCAATCTACTTGGTTCTATGAGTTAGATGAAGAGGGCTACGCTAAGGTCGACCCTAGCTTAAGTCATCCTCGTTGCGTGATTAACCTGCTGAAAAAACACGTTGATCGCTACGATCCCGACACAGTTTCCAGTATCACTGGGACGCCTAAAGAAACCTATCTTGAAGTGTGTCAGCAAATTGGGGCAACCCATGTTGACCATAAAGCCGCCACCTTCCTGTATGCACTAGGTTGGACACAGCACAGCGTCGGCGCGCAAAACATCCGCACCATGGCGATGATCCAATTGCTGCTTGGCAATATGGGGATCATGGGCGGCGGCGTGAATGCACTGCGTGGTCACTCAAACGTTCAAGGCGCAACGGACTTAGGGTTATTGTGCCAAGCCTTACCGGGTTACCTTAAATTACCTCAAGATAAAGATGTTGATTTACAAAACTATTTAGCCCATTACACCCCAAAAGCCTTAAGACCAAACCAAACCAACTATTGGCACAATTACCCAGCCTTTACCGTGTCGTTGTTAAAAGCCTTCTTCGGTGAACATGCGACGGCAGAGAATGATTATGGCTATGACTGGCTGCCAAAGTGGGACCAACAGTACGATATCAACAAGCAAATCGACATGATGGTTCACGGTGAGGTCAATGGCTACTTTATCCAAGGCATCAACGCGCTTAACTCTCAGCCCGATAAACAAAAAGTGTCTAAGGGCTTATCGAATCTGAAGTTCTTAGTTGTGCTGGATGCACTTGCAAACGAAACCTCCACTTTCTGGCGCAATGCAGGTCAGTTTAACGATGTGGATACCGCCAGTATTCAAACTGAAGTCTTCCGCTTACCCACGACCTGTTTTGCTGAGGAAAGTGGTTCAATTGCCAACTCAAGCCGCTGGTTACAATGGCACTTTAAGGGCGCAAATCCACCCGGCGAAGCCTTGTCTGATCCTGAAATTCTTTCTGGCATCATGCTGGAATTAAAACGTTTATACCGTGAAGAGGGTGGTCGTTTACCTGCGCCAATTGAAGCCATTAAATGGGACTATGCGGTCGAACATGAACCTAGTTCAGAGGAAATCGCGCGGGAGATGAATGGTTATGATCTCACGACCGGTAAGTTACTCAATGGTTTCTCCGAGTTAAAAGCCGATGGATCAACCTCATGTGGTGTTTGGGTTTACTCAGGCATGTGGACCGAAGCGGGCAACTTGATGGCGCGTCGCGATAATAGCGATCCATCAGGCAAAGGCATTACCCCAAATTGGTCATTCGCTTGGCCAGCAAACCGGCGCATCTTGTACAACCGCGCCTCCTGCGACGTGCAAGGTAAGCCGCGCGATCCAAGCCGTGTACTGCTCGAGTATAAAGACAACAAGTGGCAGGGCATTGATGTGCCAGACTTTAATGCCAAATTGAATGCCGAAGAATCGGCCCATCCTTTCATCATGCAAGCCGATGGCGTTGGCCACTTATTTGCGCTGCGTGACTTAAAAGATGGCCCATTCCCAGAGCATTACGAGCCGTTTGAATCACCACTGGCGAGTAACCCGCTACATCCTAAGGTCACCAATAACCCGGTGGCGCGGATGTTCAAAGGCTTACGTGAAAGCTTTGGTACCAATGAAGAATTCCCCTATGTTGGCACCACTTACTCAATGACGGAGCACTTCAACAACTGGACCACACATTGTCACCTTGCTGCGATTACCCAGCCACAGCACTTTATCGAAATCGATGAAACCTTGGCGGCGGAAAAGGGCATCAATAACGGTGATTGGGTCAAGGTGAGCTCTAAGCGCTCGCATATTGTCACTAAGGCCTATGTCACTAAACGGCTCCAACCCATGATGGTTCAGGGCAAAAAAGTCCATACCATTGGTATTCCACGCCATGGCAGCTACGAGGCCTTGACGCAGAAGAGTTATATCGTTAACGAACTGACTTCATCTGTGGGCGATGCCAATACCCAAACCCCTGAATACAAAGCATTCCTTGTGAATATTGCCAAAGCGGAGGGCTTCTAATTATGGCTTCTCAAGATATTATCCGCATCTCAGGCACCACGGACATTACCCCAGCGTCTCAAGCACGCATTGGAGCGGTCCAGCAGGTGACTAAGCTGTTTGATGCGACGAAATGTACCGGCTGTAAGGCCTGTCAGGTTGCCTGCTCCGAATGGAA
>NZ_AKZL01000062.1:0-26403 GCF_000282755.1 Shewanella sp. POL2 | reverse complement strand
CCTGGAGCGTATGAGTGTGATACTGGCTTTTATCGCCACACGCTTACTCCAGCTTCGCTTTATGAAGGTATCCAAAGCGGAAGTGGCAGCACAATGTTGTGAAACGCTATTGGGTCAGAAAGCGTGGAAATTACTTTGGCTGAAAATGGAGGGACGTCCGTTACCTCAACAGGCACCCGATATGCAGTGGGCGTACGAGCGTCTGGCCAGATTAGGGGGTTGGAAAGATACCAAGCGGACAGGTCGAGCTTCTGTAGAGGTATTGTGGGAAGGATGGTTTAGGTTACAAACCATCCTTGAGGGTTACGAATTGGCCATGTCTCTCAATCACGAAGACTTGTGATCAAGAGACAGGCAATTGCTGGCTTTTTTATTGTATCTCATTAATAAAATAAACATTTCAAGAAGCAACCACCACTAAAGTGATAGTTAAGATCAATGACATATCATCCAAATTTCATTTCAAGTTAACACAAATGAAACATAATTCTTGCACCCTGTTTTGAAAATATGTTATTTAATCGCTGACAAAACATACAACAACAGGAGGTTACCATGGATCGTTTAGATTATGGTTGTGCGCTAGATGAAGTTGTAGAAAGACCCGACCGCTCGCGTGGTGCTAATAAAAAGCGTAAGTGGCGCGAAATCGAGGCGTTAAAGGACAAACATCGTTTACTCAAGGAACTGCAAGAGATTGATAACAACTTTGATTACGATATAGACACCATCCAGTTGTAACCTGCTGTTTTTTTTATTGACAGGATATAGAGAAAAAGCGCTTATGGCGCTTTTTCTGTTTTTACCCTTCAGATGACTTACAACCCCTAATCGGACGCTTTTAAATAGGAACGTAAGTCATCAAAGGCTTGCTGCTCTCGGTCAAGGAATAGCGGATCATCAATTAACGATGCTTGGCATTGTTGTTCAATCTCCTTCCAATCTTGCTCGGTTAAAGACTTCGCAAGTAAGGGGAAAATCTCCCGCTCTTCCATTTGCATATGTTTTTCTTGTAAGTCAACATATTCGGCAAAATCGGCAATCAGTTTATCCCTTGCGACAACAATGTCACTTAATATCAGGTTTAAAGTATTCATTAATGCCGATGAAGCCGCAGTCACAACTTGGTGCTCGGCACTTAGCTTGTCGATCTCATCATTCGCCTTATGTGCCAAATAATAAGCATAAATAATATCTTCAACGGGGTGATGGCTACGCTCAGCATATCCTTGCATATACTCAACGATGTCTCTCACAACAATAAAATTAATCGCCTCGCCTTCAACTAATTTCATCTGTTTATTTTTCAAGACATTCAATAGCACTGCTATATGTTTATGATCATGCATGAGTCTTTTGAGCATATCGCCTCCTGAACTTAGGACTGACTATTGATACTAGTCAAGTCGTTTATCAATATCCAATATAACAGGCGAGTTACTGTGCACTTTATGACCATGATCAAGTAATTAACATTACGACCTGTAAAAAGTGTCCTAGATTAATACGACAACGTTAAGAATAAGATATTAATATCAGTGAGTGGCCTTAATCAGACCAGCCCACTGATTTACGCTTTATTTGCTCACAGAATGAAGCTGATGCTGTAAAGCTTTAAATTTCTCAATTGCCTTTGTGTCATCGGTAGATTCAGCATTGGTTTTAGACAACTCGGGATACTGCTTCACTAAACTTTGCTCAAGAGCTAAGGCTTCCTGTATTTGCTTCGAGTCTATTAACGCCTGCAAACGTGTTAACGACGCCATCAACACATCTTTATCACGCAGCGCAGCTGCGGCTACATCACTTTGAGGCAATGCACGCGCCATTTGCGATAATGCATGAGACTCTGCTTGCTGATTTTCCGGGGCTGACATCTTAGCTTCGGCCCTCATCGCTTCCCTTTGCCTACTTTGTGTTGCGGCATCTTCCATTCTCGCTTGACGCGCCATTTCGGCTTGCTGAGCAGCGTTATCTAACGGTGCTTGAGCGGGCATGGGCGCACTCATAGTCAACGCAGCTGGAGCGGCTAACTCCTCTTCAAAATAGCCTCTATTCAGTACGATTAAACCCACAACCAGCACTAAAGAAGCTGCGCTCGATAACGCCCATGGGAAACGGCGCCACACAGACGTAGCAGCAGGCTTTAGCTGACTCACATTCATTTCAGCCAAATGAGCTTGTGATAGGCGCAAAATATCTTGGTCGAGCCTCTCGGGTGGCATTTCCAGTGCTTGCTTGTGATACCAAGCCGAGACTTCCTGACGTAGTGCCTCTTCTTCCGATGACAGAGTGGAATTACTCATGACCAACCTCCTGCCATTTAGCATTGACACAATCTTTTAAGCTTTGATACGCGTAGCGAATGCGGCTCTTGGTCGCTTCGAGTGTCACCCCTGCGATATCGCTGATCACCGCTGCGGTAAAGCCCATTTCGATATTGAGAATAAAGGCCTCTTTCTGCACTTGGGGTAACAGGGCAATACAGGTTTTCAGTAACAGGCTCTTTTGCGTTTCCTGCCAATGTACATCGGGTTGTTCCTGCTCCGCCCCCACAAAGGTATCTAGCCCTTCCTCATTATCATGGCTAACTAAGTCGACGGGTTTGACAGCTCTGACGTGGTCAATCAACAGATTATGGGCAATCCGATAGAGCCAAGTAGTAAACTTAGCACTCGGCTCATAATTGGCGGCGGCACGGATCACCCTCCCCCAGGTTTCTTGATATAAATCTTCGGCTAACTGTTTGTCACCGAGTTGGCGCACAAAGTAACGGTACAAGGCGCCTTTGTGTTTGAGATAAAGCTGCTCAAACGCTTTGCCATCGCCTTTGGCATAGCGTTGCATTAACTGTTCATCGGTATGCTCATGGGCATGCATTTGCGGTATCGCCAGGGCCATGGCAGCTCCCTAATGGTTAACTAACTGAAACATAATAATTTGGCTCATTGCTGATGCGGTTTATCCTCGGGCGGGAAAGGTTTATCTCCGACATCAAAGGATTTTTTGATTGGCACTCGCTGTGTTTGTGCAAGCATTGCAGCGGTATCCACAAGCTGCATAAATTCATGTCGGTAGCCGCTGGTATCTTCCCCCAGCGCAGAACGAGTGAGCGCACTAAGCTTATTATAATCAAATTGATGCAAATAGTGGCTTTGATTCAGTAACTGTCCTAATCCTGCCACCGCAGCGGCAAAGCGAAAATCATCACTCGCCTGCGCTAAGGATTTCACTTTTTGATCGGCACGGATTGGATAGGTAAGTAACTGGCTTTGAGTGGCATCCGGTAGCTGATAACGTAATTTCAGATAGGCGATTTCATCGCGGCTATATTTTTCATTGCCCGTTTTGGGATTATACCCATAGCGAAGTTGATCATTAGCCAAATTACCCGCATCAACATAACGCAGCTCGTAAAGTGCCGTGACGGTATGCCCAGCGCCTATTTCGCCCGCATCCACCTTGTCGTTATTAAAATCTTCACGCGCTAAGGCGCGGTTCTCATAACCGATAAGACGGTATTCGGCCACAAGAGCAGGATTAAACTCGACCTGCACTTTCACCTCTTTTGCTATGGTGAGCAAGGTTGCACTTAATTGTTCCACCAGCACTTTTCTCGCCTCATTGAGGGAATCGATATAGGCATATTGTCCATTGCCTTTATCGGCTAATTGCTCCATCAAATGGTCATTGTAATCACCCATGCCAAAACCGAGCGTAGTTAACCCAATCCCTTGTTGTTTCTGTGCGCTAACCAAATCGATTAGCTCATCGAGATTGGTCGTGCCGACATTAAAGTCACCGTCGGTCGCAAGTATCACTCGATTAATGCCGCCTTTAACAAAGTGTTTCTGCGCTAACTGATAAGCAAGCTGAATACCTTGCGCCCCATTGGTTGAACCACCCGCACTAAGCTGCTCTAACGCATAATGAAGAGTTTGACTGTCGTTACCCGCCGCGCCATCTAACACCACTCCAGCAGCGCCGGCGTAGACGACAATCGATACCTTATCCTGAGCATCCAGTTGCTGGGTCAGCATTTTCAAGGCAGTTTGCAACAAAGGTAACTTATCGGGCGATGCCATCGACCCTGACACATCCAGCAGAAACACTAAGTTACTGGCGCCCAGTTCAGCTTTACTCTGCTCATACCCCTTCAAACCAATGCGAAGTAACATCATGTCATCGTTATAGGGTGATGGAGCAAGCTCAGTCGTAACACTGAAGGGTGCCTCATTTTTCCCCGGCAGTGGATAGTCATAGGAAAAATAATTCAGCATTTCTTCAACCCGCAGCGTGTCCTTTTGAGGCAATCGCCCTTCCTTTAGCATTCGCCTTAACGTCGTGTAACTGCCGGTATCGACATCGATAGCAAAAGTCGATACAGGGATCTCCCCTGTGACCATGATGCCGTTTTGCACTTGCTTCTCGAATCGATTGCGCTCAGGTTGCACAGCCCCTGGCCAATCGCCGTTTAACGCGGGCGCCGCACTGATACTGGCCGCAGGTTGAGCAATATACGATCGCCCCTCAGCATTCATTGTTTGCAGCCTAGCTAACGAGACTTGCTCCTGTATGGCGATTGCAGCATCCAATTGCCGATTGGCCTGACGCTTGGCACTTTCCTTAAGCTCTGCGCTTTGCTTAAGTTCTGCACTTTGCTTTAGCGCTGCTTGTTGCTCCGCGGCAATTTTTGCTTGAACGGCTAATTCAGTAGGGTTTTGCTGCTTCGCAGATTTATCACTGCAAGCACTCAAACCGAGCAGTACAGCGACTGTTAATCCCGAAACAACAAAGCTTAAATGCGTTTTATAGCGAAAGACTGAAGATGGATATCGCATGATAGTGACCTAGTGATTGTGACCCCAATGGTTGATATCCCTATAAACGCAGCCTAAGCACAAAAGGGTTATTTGATAAGAGAAATCGCCACACTCACTTTGCCAAGCATACTATTTATTAAAAACAAAGACATTTAAGCGTCTTTTGCAACCATGATCACACAAGAACATTCTTCTGGACTCTAGAATAGAGCCTTGTAATAAGCCGCGTTTATGGACCCACTCGTGTCACACTCTGCTCATTTGTTTTCATTAAGAATTGCCCACGCCCTTAGCGAAGCGTGCGTAAAAGATAAATATTCGTTTAAACGTTTTGGACAAGATCTCATGGCGGGTCTGACCGTCGGGATCATTGCGATACCACTGGCAATGGCACTGGCGATAGCCAGCGGTGTCGCCCCACAATATGGCTTATACACCGCAATTGTCGGTGGTTTTATTATCGCCATGACAGGTGGCTCCCGTTATAGCGTCTCGGGGCCAACGGCCGCCTTCGTCGTCTTACTCTATCCCATCGCCCAACAATTTGGGTTGGCGGGACTGCTGATCGCTACCGTCATGTCTGGCATGATGCTGGTTGCCATGGCGATGTTAAGACTGGGTAGATTAATCCTATACATTCCTGAATCGGTCACCTTAGGCTTTACCGCAGGGATTGGGGTAGTGATAGCAACCTTGCAGCTAAAAGACTTCTTCGGTCTGCATATAGAGCACATGCCAGAGCAATATTTTGCCAAACTCATGGCACTAGGTCAGGCATTGCCTGCACTTCACCTACCAAGCTTATTAGTGGCTGCTGCTACCTTAGCCACTATGCTACTCTGGCCTAGATTAAAAATCCCAGTACCAGCCCACCTTCCGGCCATCGTTTTGGGCAGTATTCTCGCTTTAGTGTTAAATGCTATGGGCGCTGATATTGAGACCATAGGAACACGTTTCCATTACCAATTAAGCGACGGCAGTGTCGGCACAGGTATCCCTGCGGTTCTCCCCCACTTTGAATGGCCTTGGTTACAAACTGGCGCCAATGGTCAAACCTTTGAATTTAATCTGGCCACTTTTCAAGCCTTACTCCCTGCCGCCTTCGCGATTGCCATGTTAGGTGCCATAGAATCGCTGCTATGTGCCGTTGTGCTTGATGGTATGACAGGCAAGCGCCATAGCGCGAACAGCGAGCTTCTCGGCCAAGGGATAGGCAATATTATCGCCCCCTTCTTTGGCGGGATCCCAGCAACCGCGGCGATTGCCCGCAGTGCGGCAAACGTTAAGGCGGGTGCTCAGAGTCCGATCGCATCGATGATCCATGCCATAGTGGTCTTGGTTGGTTTAGTCGCGCTCGCAGGAGTACTTGCCTACTTACCTATGTCGGCCATGGCCGCATTATTACTGGTTGTAGCTTGGAATATGAGTGAAGCCCCAAAAGCAGTGCACTTACTGAAAACTGCGCCCACCAGCGATATATTGGTGTTTTTAAGCTGTTTTTCACTCACGGTGATATTCGATATGGTGATCGCCATCAGCGTGGGGATTATTTTAGCCGCGCTACTATTTATGAAAGAAATCGCGGAGATGACCAAGCTGTATGATATCAGTAGCAACAAGCGTTATATCGATCAGCCTCTGCCCGCCGACTGGGCCGTGCTCAAAATTAATGGCCCGCTATTTTTTGCCGCTGCCGATCGTATTTTTGCCGAAATCGCCAGCCTCACTCAAGATAAACAAGTGATTGTACTTTACTTAGATGGGGTATCGATTCTGGATGCAGGCGGTCTTGCAGCACTCAATAAACTGATTGAAAAATGTAAGCATAACCATACTAAGTTGATTATTGCCGATTTGCAGTTTCAGCCCATTCGCACCCTTGCAAGGGCTAAAGTGCAACCGATTGAAGGGATACTGAAGTTTTATCCTACCCTGCGGGAAGCCTTAGCCGAAGCGCCATCATTTGAGCATATCGTCGAATCTAATCCAGCAGCAACCCACTAATTGCAAATTGATATTTTATCCCCAACGCACAGTATCTGCGTTGGGGTATAGGGTTTATTTAGGCCAATTCAACGAACACTTTATCCATCCTAAAGGCACTATTTTTACGCGCAAAAAACGCCAGAAATCGGGCTTTACATGGTATTATTCTGCGCCATGATGCTCCCAGCTCTTACAGGAGCCGCGAACATCGACTGTACCCAGACCTGAAACAAGGTCGAAATATAATTAAAATTAGTGAGTTAAGGAGTTATCATGCAAGCCCTTGTTGCTGTTGTTATGGGTTCTAAGAGTGATTGGCCCACAATGGAAGCCGCCGCTGAGATCATGGATAAACTGCAAGTGCCTTACCATGTTGAAGTTGTATCAGCCCATAGAACGCCAGATAAGCTGATGGAGTTTGCAGCCGGAGCCGCTGACCGTGGTTTTAAAATTATTATCGGTGGCGCGGGCGGTGCAGCTCATTTACCCGGTATGATTGCCTCAAAAACTCGCTTACCTGTATTAGGTGTACCAGTACAAAGCAAAGCGCTATCGGGCATGGATAGCTTACTGTCTATCGTGCAGATGCCAAAGGGTATCGCCGTAGGCACACTCGCCATCGGTACCGCAGGAGCCTTTAACGCTGGTCTACTGGCTTGCCAAATTCTCGCCAATAACGATGCAGATCTTGCCGCACGTTTAGAAACCTTTAGAGAAGAACAAACCCGCGCTGTGCTAGATAATCCCGATCCGAGGGAAGCCTAATGACCCAAGCAAATGCAAAATCAAAGGTTTGGGTGTTAGGGAATGGTCAACTCGGCGCTATGCTGACCCACGCAGGCGAGCCACTGGCTATTGATGTTCGCGCCGTCGATATCATGACGCCAACCGATGAAATCCTGCCGCTAGCGCCTCAGGATATTATCACCGCCGAACGCGAGCAGTGGCCAGAATCCGCCCTAAGCTTACAACTCAGTAGCCATCCGCATTTTGTTAACGGCCCAGTATTTAGCCGTTTGGCCGACCGTTACTGCCAAAAAAGCTTACTCGATCAGCTCCAAGTCCCAACGGCACCTTGGACACTTGTCGATGATAAGACCAACGTCGAAAACTTGTATCAAGCCTTTGGCCCACGCGTGTTGATGAAACGTCGCACGGGCGGTTACGACGGTAAGGGCCAACATTGGCTCAAACAAGCTGAAGCGGGTGACATCCCCCAAGATTGGCGCAACTTAGCCATTGCCGAACAAGCAATCAACTTCGATGAAGAAGTCTCCTTAGTCGGCGTGCGTACCCGTGAAGGTCAATGCGTGTTTTATCCATTAACACTCAACCTGCACCAAGATGGCATTTTGATGGCCTCAATTTCGCCACTGACTCGTCTGAATCACCTGCAAGCGCAAGCGGAAGGCATGCTGAGCGCTATTATGCATGAGCTGGAATATGTCGGCGTAATGGCGATGGAATGTTTCCGAGTTGGCGATAAGCTGCTGGTTAACGAGTTAGCGCCGCGGGTACACAACTCAGGCCATTGGACCCAAGCGGGTACCCATATGGATCAATTCCAACTGCATTTAAGAGCTTTGTGTGGGATTGCGATTCCGCAGCCACAGGTTAACTTTCAATGCGTGATGGTCAATCTGATCGGTATTGATAACGATCCTCGCTGGTTAAGCTTGCCTAATGCTGAGCTCTATTGGTACAACAAAGAGGTTCGCCCAGGCCGTAAAGTCGGGCACTTAAATCTTTTCAGTGCCTAATACTAGCGTGTTAACAGATAGTATTGGCGCGTTGCAAACTTGGATGCCAAGCCAATACCAAGCGCCCCTTGCGTGGATTTTAGCCGAGTTTGCTAAAGCCTAACCGAGCAGCGCAACTCACTGATAAGGGAATATATTTATTCCTTTATCAGTGAATTTATCAACTTCGTTATATACTTATTCTTACTCAGCGTGAATGAGTTAGTGATGTGGCGATTCAATCAGACTAACCGGAGCACGAATAAAGGAACTGCCGAGTGAAATTAAGGGATAATTTTAAACGTAAAACTATTGACCGCTTAGACTATCGCTATCACCTCTTATTGTTGATTGTACCGATAGTGCTTTTCGTTTTATTGTTCGTTTTTAATGCTCCGACAGAAGGCTGGACTATTCTCCCTCTGCTGTTTGTGTGCCTTATCTATGTCATTGCCTACAGCTTAATCTACTATCTCCACCAAGGGCGTTTAACTCGCCTATGGCAACATCTAGAGCAAGTCGTGAACATTAACGATGCCATTTACGAACTTGCCCACCTGTCGAGTCAGTATAAAAATGAACATGCATTTCTCGATGCCCTATTGAATAAAGCCGTCTGTATTATTAACGGTGCAGAAATGGGCAGCATTATCAAAGTCAATGAAGATAACCATAGACTGCATTTCGAATCAGTAGTTGGACTCGATCTTAACAAGCTAAAACAATTGAATTTTTCCCTTGAACAATCCTTCGAGTATCGACTCACCAAGGGTAAATGTGACCGTGTAGTCGTTGTGGATGATATGAAAAATATCAATGCCGCAAGCACGCTAACAGATGAACAGCAACAGGTGCTGCTTACAGCAGCCAAGCAACCGATACGCTCCACTCTCTCCAGCCCAATACGGATTGATGGCAAACTTTACGGTATGCTGAATCTCGACAGCAGTAGTGTTGGCGCCTTTAACGACTACGACCGTAATTTGGTCTCTATTCTTACCCACGAGGCCAGCAACGCCATTGCCCTGTATCAAAAGTCATTACAAATCACTAAACTCGCCAACTTCGACAACTTAACCGGACTCTATAACCGTAAAAACTTCGAAGATGCCATGCAACATTGGCAACCTAAGGCTCAATTAGGCAGCTTTTTAGTGATCATTGATATGGATAATCTCAAAATTATCAATGATCAACAGGGACATCAGGTCGGCGATGTGGCAATAAAAGAAGTCGCTAAAACAATCCTAGGTTTCTGGAAACACAAAGGCATTATCTCTCGGTTTGGTGGCGATGAGTTTGTCGCCCTATGCCATGGCCCGCTTGAATTACTCGAAAACGATCTGGATGCCATGCGCCTTAAGTTACATCATGAGTCGCCGCTAAATCTCAATTTTAGTGTGGGCATCGCCCCTTACGATAATGATTGGGCTAAGTCTTTTAAACAGGCTGATAATGCAATGTATGAGCAAAAGCGCGGTAAAAAACATGCCGTTAATGCACTCGAAGCCATAGCGGCTAATAATCAGCTGCCGCAATAAACATTCGGCAACAGCTTATAGTCAATAAGCTCCTCGTACATGGGCGCAAGGTTAATCAAAAAATAGTCGCCATAACCAAGAAGAATCTAAATCCTCCTTGCAGGTTTTATACTGAGCCGCATAACGTTTGGCTCTATCATCCACCTTAGCTGCAACCTTGACTAACCAAGCCTTAGACTTATAAGAGCCTCGACGATAACCTCCCCAACCTTCGTGGTAATTGAGGTACTGCGCCTTCGCATCCCATTTAGAAATTCCATTGATTTTATTGGTCTTGTAAATAAACCAGCCCATAAAATCCATGGCATCATCAAAATTACTGCGCGAAGACCAACTATTACCAGTCTCGCGAACATAGTCATCCCACGTCATGGATTTGGCCTGCGCATAACCATAGGCATCACTGGCTCGGCCAATGGGAATAAAGCCTAAAAAGTACTGCATAGGCGGCGCCGCATTATGTTTAAACGAGCTTTCTTGATACATCATTGCCAGAGGCACATGCACGGGTACGCCCCATTTATCGCGGGTATCCTTAGCGGCCTCGTACCATGAACGATGTTCTTGAAAAATATCGCAAAGGTTGTCAGGAGATTTTGGCGGAGAAGTGGCGCAACCAGACAGAAAAACTATGGATGCACATAACAGAGTTGTCGAAAGCCATTTCATTAAGCGCTTGTTCTCCAAAGAAGTAAAACTTGCCCATCATCGCACAGTGATAGAATGAGGCAAAGCACCAATCCTGTTTTTGGCGCTAAGATCACCTTAGCGCCTATTTCCAGGTCATACTCATTAACAGAAATGACAATCCATTGTTAAAACGAACTATTTTGTTTCAGGACTTAAATCAAACTGGCATTCATGATTTTCTTGTTGCCACACACCAGGCTCCCAATAGTTGGTATCTTTACCCATGTAGCGTTTATCCGTGTGGAATAATGCCCCTATGTGGTAACGCTGGTGCCCTTCGACCACTAACGTAAAGGTTTTTGGCGTTCGCGCGCTAAGGGACACCCCAAGGGATGGAGCATCAATTAACTCGGCAACGGTAAACTCATATTCCCCAGGTGCTAATTGATAATTAGGCTTTGAGACCACAGGCTTACCATCTAGATGAGTCACCACCACTCGATACCAATGGGTACTAGCATCGGGTTGTAAATAGCCCGATACCGTACCACAACTTAAATCATCTTCAGGGGATGAAGCGCAACCTGAGAGTAACGCAGTAGACCCAAGCAAACTGGCAGCGAGAATAAATGTCCGCATCTTCACACCTTGACTCATTAGGCTGGCGCGCCGAAATAGTCAGTCAGATAATCATCAAAGGATACCGCACTTTGCGCCGCTTCGATGTCCGCTTGCTTGTTAAGCGATGCTTGTGCCTCAGCTTGATAATCGCTGACAACCTCAGCAGATAAGGGGTAATCCATAAAATATTGATGATATTGCTGTGCCAATGACATCACCCACTGCCCATGATCTTGCCCCTTGGTTACCAATTGCTGAAGCACTTGGCCCGACAAGGTTTTGTGTGGGTCATTTACAGCTTCACGCCAATGGGCTAAGGCCACTTGGTAATCGTGTTTATCACCATCGAGTAACTTAGCCAATGAGTCCAAATGCTCAAAGAGATCCAAGAGCCACGTCTGCAATGGCCGCGTACCCGAATCGGTCATCAGTTCAAGCCCTAGCTTGCGGCCTTCAAGTACAACTGATTTTAAGTTAGCACTTAAACGAGCTTCCTCTGCCGCATCTGATTTAGGAGAATCTGTTAATAAACAATAGAGTAAGAACAAGTCAAGGAAACGCACTTGGCTAGCCTCTATCCCAATCGGGCTAAAAGGGTTCACATCTAATGCACGCACCTCAATATATTCCACCCCTGCGCGGGCAAGTGCTTCAGAGGGTTTCTCACCCGTCTTAGTGACGCGTTTAGCACGGATAGGCGAGTAAAATTCGTTTTCAATTTGCAGCACATTGGCATTAAGTTGACGATATTCACCATCCACCTTGACGCCAATATTGGCAAAGTTGGCCGATGGCATCTTAATTGCCGCTTTAATCCCCGCCAAATACTCGGGCAGAGAATTATAACTAATATTGAGATCTTCTTGCTCTTTGTTGGTGTAGCCCAAATCGCTCATCCGCAAAGACGTTGCATAGGGTAAATACAGTGTGCCACGTCCCGACTTTTCAAAACGTAAATCGGTCTTTTGACCCTTGATAAATGAGCTACACAACGCTGGAGAGGCACCAAACAAATAAGGCAACACCCAGACCAAACGGCGATAATTGCGGATAAGTCCGAAGTAAGACTCGGAGATAAAATCCTCAAAGCTCAAGCCTTTATCGCTCAGTTCATAGAGGCGTTGCCACAATTCCCGCGATACCGAGAAGTTAAAATGCACCCCAGAAATAATCTGCATCAAAGCGCCGTAACGATAAGTTAAGCCCTTACGATACAAGGTTTTCATCTTACCCGTGTTCGACGTACCGTACCGAGCAATGGGGATATTCGCCTCATCTTTTACATAGCAGGGCATGCTCACGGGCCAAAGACGCTGACCATGCAAATGCCGCACACTATAGGCATGGGTCTGGGTCAAGCCTTGCAATAGCGGCTCAACCTGATTATTCACCGGAGTAATAAATTCAAGCAGTGCTTCACTGTAGTCAGTTGTAATACGCGAGTGAGTCAAGGCCGACCCTAACTCGATGGGGTGACCATCCAGCGCAAGGTAGCCAGATTCATCAATACGTAGCGCCTCACGCTCAATTCCACGTTGCATGCCAAGGAGTGCGGCGCGCCCTTGAGCGTCCGAGAAATGTTGTACTAATTCATTGAATGGCTTCAATTTGCGCTTCTCTGATTGGTGGTTCGCTATCGCGACAAGGTTAACAGTCAGACCTTTATTTTGAGGCTTATCTTTCAAAATACGCCTCAAAATAAATCTAAACCTGTCCATGGGGCAAGCCAAATTACATTCTTCTGCGATTAAACGCAGACGGTGACAGCTAATGCTGTCACCGCCATACACTTTAACACTTTAGACAACAGCCACTTTGTGCTGCACGATTAACTTGTCTGCAATTTATACCCAAACAACCTAAAGAGGTTGAAACTCGTATCTTTGGGTTTGTTAGGTATATATAAGGCCAAAAAGCTAATTTACAATACTAAAGTTTCAATTGGATAGCCTAAAGTTGCCAAATCCGCTTCAATTTTAGCCTTGTCACCCACAACCAAGATGATCATTTGTGAGATATCTAGCTCGGAAGCCGCGAGGGCATTGAGTTCATCTTTTGTTACAGTATTTATAATTTTGTCCTGCTCGGTAGTAAAATCTTGGCTTAATTGATAACGCTGAATCATCCGCATAAAACCCGCCTTCTGATAAGGCGTCTCATAATCCAACGCCTGCCCTTGGGAAACCGAGTTTCGCATAAAGGTCAGCTCCGCATCAGTCATCCCTTGCTGCTGATAAGCTTTGATTTCTTTAATAAACTCATTTAAGGCTTTAGCAGTGACATCAGTACGCACATCGCTAGAGGCGATAAACTCCCCCGCTTCACCCGCTCCCGAGAAGCTTGTACGCGCGCCATAGGTATAGCCCTTATTCTCACGTAGGTTAAGGTTAATACGACTATTAAAAGCCCCCCCTAGAGGGTAGTTCATTAAATACGATTTAAAATAATTGCCTGTTGCATCATAGGGTAAGGCGCGTTTCGCAATATTGATCACCGACTGGGCAGCGCCGGGTTTATCAATCACATAAATAGTGCCCCCTTTAAGTGCAGGGAATGATTTTAGTGGCGGCAATACACTGGCCTCACCTTGCCATTTACTTAATCCTGCAAGTTTTGGTAGCAATGCGCTTTCAGGCAGATTTGCCACAGTAATAATTTTGGCATTAGCACCACGATACTGCTCGGCGTAAAATGCCTTCACATCCGCAAGTGTCAGCGCGGCTACTGAATCTAACGTTCCCGCATCACTCACCCCAAGGGCGTTATTGTTACCATAGAGCAAGCTATACAGCGCAGCACTGGCCTGATAACTCGGATTAGACTGCATATGCTGAATTTGCTGGAGTTGTTGCTGTTTAACCCGAGCAAAATCGGCCTCATTGAAGGCAGGCTCAAACAGCTTTTCTTCTAAGATGGCTAAGGTTTCATCCAAATGCTCGGTGAGCGCTGAAACTTTAATCGTGCTTTGATACTCAGATGCACTAAAATCGACCGTACTACCTAACATCTCAAGCGCCTGTGACAATTGTTCACTGCTACGCTTTTGGGTCGATTCATTGAGCATTTCCGCAGTTAAGCTTGCCAGTCCCGCCTTTTCGACGGGGACGAGTCGATGACCACCGTTAAGATAAATCACCAACTCAACCGTTGGTGTCTCGGCGCTTTGAGTGCCCATAACTTCAATGCCATTGGCTAACTTACTGGTCCAGATTTGCGGCACTTTCAGCACAGGCGCAGCCCCCGTTGCGGGCATTTTTGAACGATCAAAGCTTGAAACCAATTTAGCGGTAGGTAATTCACCTTCAACCGCCGTTTGGGCGACCGGCAGCGTTTGGGCAGTGAAGTTATCGGGATGGGCAACTAAGGCCTTCATACCCTGCGGCACCACACTCATCACCACCATAGGTTTGTCTTTGATGTATTTTTTAAATACGCGCATCACATCGTCTTTAGTGACATTAGCGTAACGAGCAAGGTCAGAAGCTATTTTATTCGGCTCACCAAACAAGGTTTGATTTAGCGCCAAAGTCGATACTTTTCCTTTGACACTTTGCAGACCAAATATGCTATCGGCCTCAAACTGAACTTTTACTTTTTGCAAGTCTTCGTCGGTCACGCCGCGCTGCTCGAACTCATTAATAGATGCCAAGATCCGCTGCTCAAGCTCAGCAAGCGTCGTCCCTTTTTGTGGATTAGCTAGGGCGTAAATCGACATCTGGCATGCCAACTCCTGACAGGGTTGGCTCACGCTGGCCTGCACTGCATAACCATCCTTCACCAGATTTTTATAGATTAATGAGGTTTTCCCCCCACCTAAAATATTGGCTAATAAATCCAGCGCAGCCTCATCGGGATGACTGGCATACACGGTCGGAAACCCTATACGGATCAGCGGTAAATGTACGTTATCTTCCATCGAAATATAGCGGGTCTTATCAAGCGTAACTAAGGTCTTAGGTTCGGACTGAACCTCTGGGCCTCGAGGGATTTCGCCAAAGTATTTATTAACCCAAGCTAAAGCTTGCTGCTCATCAAAATCGCCACCAATCGTCAGCGTGGCATTATTAGGGCCGTACCAGCGCTGGAAAAAGTGCTTCACATCATCCACTGTGGCGCGGTTAAGATCCTCTGGCCGGCCAATAACAGGCCAGGAATATGGATGTCCAACTGGAAACATAGCTTGATTAAAACGCTCGCTCATTCGGCCATAGGGTTGATTATCAATCCGTTGAGCGCGCTCATTTTTTACCGTCTCACGCTGCACTTCAAATTTCTCACTGGTCAGCGCTGGCAATAAAAAGCCCATACGGTCAGACTCAAGCCACAGCATTTTTTCGAGCTGATTGCTAGGGACTGTCTCAAAATAGTTGGTTCTATCAGTATTAGTGGAACCGTTAAGCATTCCACCCGCCTCGGTCACCACCTCAAAATGCTGCTCATCGGCAACGTGCTCTGAGCCTTGGAACATCATATGTTCAAATAAGTGGGCGAATCCTGAGCGGCCGGCAAGCTCACGGGCTGAGCCGACATGATAAGTCACATCAACATGCACTAGAGGATCAGAGCGATCCTGATGCAAAATTACGGTAAGGCCATTAGCAAGCTGATATTTTTTATAGGGAATACCGACTTGTGAATCTGTGAGTTGCACATTTTCAATTAATCTTATACCTGTAGGTATTTGGGTTGAAGTTTCAGAGGCACAGCCTGCAAGTGCAGCGGAAATCGCAACCGCTAGTATCCATTTTTTCAAAGTATTCCCCTTATACATCAATGGGCTAAAAATTAGCTCAGCTCAAAACCTTTTATCCACAATCACTTAAGACGCTTAAATATCAGCAAAGTTCCAAGCAATACAATGACTTCCTTTACTAAATCCCGCCCTTTAACCGAACAACTGCGTTAATAAATCAACCAAGCCAGTGTAATGTCACTGCAGCTACCATAAGATAACGAACTGTTTTACCGATAAAAATCATGCTCAACGCGGGTAACATGGGTAGCTTTAACCAACCCGCAAGTAAACATAATATATCCCCGATAATCGGTGCCCACGACAGTAATAAGGACCACACGCCATAACGCTCGATAAGTGTTAAGGCTTTGGCATGTTTGCCTTCACTCAATGCCTCTGGGGACTTAGCAAACCGCCCTAAACGTCCAAGATAAAAACTTGTCATCGCCCCTAAGGTATTACCAATACTGGCTACAGCAACTAATACTAACCAAGCTTGCGGGACTTTATTTAACAGGGCGACGAGCAAAACTTCAGATCCACCCGGTAACAAGGTGGCCGCCAAAAAAGCTCCCGAAAACATGACAATTAAGTCCGACATAAAAACTTACTCTATGAAATTAATAATTTTTTACATTAAATATTGGGTTACAACCTTGACGTTAAAACGATGTAACAACCAACTATTTCACAACAAACTCATTTATCACAATAAGTTATAAGAAAATCGGTTTGTTATAACCCTGTCACTGCCGATACAATGCCTTTAATGGCAGAAATTGTCCTGTACCTGACGCGCCGCTTGGTATAAGTTCATTTACTTCAAGTGGATACACATACTAGCATCTCAGGTCCATGGGCTTGTAATGATATATTTTTGGAAAACGCATGATCCTTCAAACTATTAGCCGCATCCCTTTTTGGCAAAAAGTCCTCACAGGCTTTATCTTAGGTGCGCTCGTTGGCGTGTTATTAGGCGAAAGCGCAACTGTGCTTAAACCGCTTGGCGATCTATTTATTAGCGCGATAAAGATGCTAGTTGCGCCACTGGTCTTCTGCGCTATCGTGGTAAGTATTACCTCGCTAGGCTCTCAAACCAATCTAAAACGCTTAAGCCTTAAGACCTTAGGCATGTTTATGCTAACAGGTACAATCGCCTCGTTAATCGGCTTAGCCGTTGGTTCGCTTATTGATATGGGCGGCACGATGCAACTAGCCACCACTGAAGTGCGTGAGCGCAATATACCAGGGTTTGCGCAGGTGCTACTCGATATGATCCCTGTCAATCCATTTGCCTCTCTGGCCGAAGGTAAAGTACTGCAAATTATTGTGTTTGCCGCTTTAGTCGGGATTGCCATCAACAAGGTTGGCGAGAAGGCTGAGCCGCTTAAACGCACAATTGAAGCGGGCGCCGAAGTGATGTTTCAACTGACTCGCATGGTGTTAAAACTCACCCCAATTGGTGTATTTGGTTTGATGGCTTGGGTGGTGGGTGAATATGGTTTATCGACCCTATTACCTCTAGGTAAGTTTATCGCCGCAATCTATATTGCAGCCCTGATACATATGATTTTTGTGTATGGTGGCTTTGTGAAATTTGCAGGCTTAAGCCCTATGCAATTTTTCCGCAAGGCCATGCCTGCGCAATTAGTGGCTTTTAGTACCTCTTCAAGCTTTGGCACGTTGCCAGCCAGCACTAGAGCGGTTGAAACCATGGGCGTTTCTAAGCGCTACAGCGCCTTTGTTATGCCGCTCGGTGCCACTATGAACATGGATGGCTGTGGTGGTATCTATCCTGCAATTTCGGCGATTTTTATCGCGCAGATTTATGGCATTCCACTCGATACTTTAGATTATGTGATGATTGCCGTCACCGCCACGGTTGCCTCTGTCGGTACTGCTGGCGTGCCAGGCAGCGCAATGGTGATGTTAACTGTGACCTTAGGCGTGATTGGGTTACCGCTCGAAGGTATTGCCTTTATCGCCGCAATCGACCGTATTATCGATATGATCCGCACCGCGACGAACGTAACTGGCGATATGATGACTGCCGTTGTGATTGGTAAATCAGAAAATGAGTTGGATATTGAACAGTTTAATGCCAAAGATACTCAAGCATCGTTAGCCTAATACCTTGGATTGAATCACTGTATACAAAAAACCACCTTAACTAAGGTGGTTTTTTTAGCCCTTTTAAAAGCCATGCATGCTGGTGCTCACCCTAAACCAACCGGCAATACTGTTACGTTGCGCCAAGGTTTTTGTCACCTCATGGGGAAAACGCTCGCTTAAGAAAATCACAAAATGCCCCATTTTTGGCGCTATACGTTCAATCTCATTATCGGCTTCATCGTAAATAATCAGCTCGCCGCAGTCTGCTGGCGCCCAATCCGGATTTAAGAAAAACACCGTAGTTAAGATGCGGTTTTGACTGCCTTTTAGGGCATCCACATGCTTCTTATAAAAAGCGCCGGGTTGATACACAGCATAATGACTTTCATAGTCAAACAACCCCATAAATAAGCGACGATTGAGTCCATCCTTTAATTGCATCATCAAATCCAAATAGAGTGAATCAGGCTCATGCTGCTCCTCTAACCACTGAATCCGATCACGACGAATATCGGGGTTAAGTTGTTGTTCTGCACCACGTCCGATGGAGGCCGCTTTCAACTCATGTATTTCTGTTGTTCGAACTTTTTCCAGCAATACTTGGCTTATATGACTAGGAACTAACTCGGGTAAAAAGATATAGCCTTTGTCTACCAAGGCGTCAGCGATCACATCCAGCACTGCTTCACTTAATTGCGAAACCATTAATGCTACATCCAATATAAAGAGGCTACGCTTTAGCTGTACTCAAGGGCTCAAAGGAGGGGAAACTGAGCCTGATTTTCGAGGGGCGTCGATACGGGATAAAGAAGTTATCCCACAGTCAAATGTGGCGGGATTTTAGAGTAAAGATTATCGAAAAACAATAGCGTAAAAAAAGGCTTGATAGGTTGCCCTACCAAGCCTTTGGCCCTTTTTACAATGACTCGTTTAGTCGACTAAACCACGACGTTTTAATAAGGCATCGGTCGTAGGTTTTTGACCAGTAAAGTGGATGTAATTCTGCATCAAATCTTCGCTGTTGCCTTTAGACAATACCGCTTCACGGAACTTATCGCCGTTTTCAGCTTTTAAGCCCCCATGTTGGCCCATATAGGCGAAGGCATCGGCGGCAAACACTTCTGTCCACAGGTAAGCGTAATAACCGGCTGAATAGCCACCCGAGAAGGCATGGCTAAAATAGCTCGACTTATAACGCGGTGGGATCGGCGCGAAATCGAGGCCGTGTTTGGCTAACACTTGATGCTCAAACTGTTCCACATCCTTGATTTGGGAGTCGGCACCAATCGAGTGCCATTCCATATCCAGTAATGCAGCCGCTAAATACTCAACGGTATCAAAACCTTGACCAAATTTATTCGAGGCTAAGATTTTATCGAGTAAGGCTTTAGGAATAGGTTCACCAGTTTGATAGTGCTTGGCGTAATTGGCAATGACTGCTGGGTCAATGTTCCAATCTTCGTTAACTTGAGACGGAAACTCCACAAAGTCGCGCGCCGTAGAGGTACCTGCCACACTCGGGTATTTCACCTGAGAGAATAAACCGTGCACCGCATGACCAAATTCATGGAACATAGTGGTCACTTCATCGAAGGTCATCAAGGTTGGGCCGTCAGCAGGTTTCGGGATATTCAGGGCGTTATACACAACCGGTTTAGTACCGAGTAGCCCGCTCTGAGTGACAAACTCATCCATCCAAGCGCCGCCGCCCTTACCTTCACGGGCATATGGGTCGAGATAGAACAGGCCAATTGAGCTGTTGTCTTTATCGAAAACCTCAAAGGCGAGCACATCGCTATGCCATACTGGTAAATCGGTGCGAGGTTTAATGCTAATGCCGTAGAGTTTGTTCATTGCGAAGAACAAACCATCCTTGAGCACTGAATTGAATTCAAAATAAGGTTTGATGCTGCTCTCGTCGAGGGCATACTTTTGTTGGCGCACTTTCTCGGCGTAATAAGCCCAATCCCAAGGTTGCAATTCAAAATTGCCGCCAGCTTTTTTGATTTCAGCTTGGATATCCGCCGCATCGACCTTAGCGTGAGCCAACGCCTTAGGCGCCAAGTCATCTAAAATTTCATACACTGCGCTTGGCGTTTTAGCCATTTGGTCGGCCACGGCATAGGCAGCCCAAGTATCAAAGCCGAGTAAATTGGCTTTCTTGGCGCGCAGCTGCGCCATCTTCACGATTAAAGGGCCATTGCTAGCAACGGCGCGGTGGGCCGAGGTTTCCCAGACTTTTTGGCGCAGTTCACGATTATTTAAACTGGCTAAAATAGGCTGACGCGTCGTGTTCACTAAGGTAATCAAGTAACCCGTTTTACCCGCTGCTTGCGCTGCGGCCGCTAAGGTCGCGATTTCACTGTCAGATAAACCGTCTAGCTGTGCCTTGTCTGTCACGACAATCACATCGTCTTTAAATGACTTTAAGCTGTTTTGGGAAAACTCAGTCGCAAGGGTGGCCAACTCAGCGTTGAAATCACGCATTTGGGCTTTATCGGCATCGGATAATTTGGCCCCAGCACGCACAAACTGCTCGTAATAAAACTCGACTAGGCGCTTATCTTCAGCATTTAACGTGTCACGTTGTTGATAAACGGTTTCAACACGTGCAAATAAGCTTGGATCTAAATAAATGTTATCGCGATGAGCCGATAACTTAGGCGCTAAATCCGCCTCCGTTTTTTGAAAATTATCATCGGAGATCAAACCCGCGAGGTTAAAGAAGGTGCGTGACACTCGAGTCAACAACCCACCCGACGTTTCCATAGCTAAAAATGGTATTCTCAAAGGTCGGCGCCTGCTTATTGCCAATAATGGCGGCGATTTCAGCCTCGTGCTCTTTTATCCCCTGCGCAAAGGCGGGGGCATAATCCGAGCTCTTGATCAAATTAAACTGCGGTGCTTGATCTTGTAATGGACTCTTGCTTAATAACACATTGGTCGCATCTATTTGAGCTGGTGTTGAAGCAGCTTTGGCTGCGACAGCATTAGTAGCTTCAGAATTTACAGCAGAATTTTCAGAACAGGCGCCCAATAACAACGCCGCGGTAACAGCGGTAAAAATAACAGACTTACGCATATTAACTCCCTTAAGTGTCACTGCCCTGTCTTTATATTTTTTAAGTGAAAGGTGCGAGTAACGGATTTTGGCTTCTCTTCCAACGAGTGCATCTTCAAGGCACTGTCGTCGATGCACAACCTTAGCAAGTTAACCGCCATTCAGCCAAGCTTTCGACCAACGTATTCCAGGCTAAATTGTATCGCTTTATGTGTGACGAACCTCAAATAACATCATCAAGCGATCACCACTGCCATGCCCACATTACATCTGAATAATAAAAATCATAAACAACATGATAAATATAAAAATAATTTAATTTAAAAATAACAAGTTACCTAAGAACAATTATAAAAATACTAAAGGTTAACGCGATAACGATATAAAAATCGGCTTAAAACCAAACCATTTAAATAACAAATATTAATTATTTTTAACAAACAACCAATCCAAGTATTTATCCAACAGACAAACAAAAATCACGTCATATATAGGTTGTAATTTAATCAATCGAATTCATTGTCACAATTTAATACAGCCTTTATCCAATTAATGTCACATTCAGATCATCAAATGTCTTTATAATCCTGTTCGTTAACTTAATGCTTCTGTAACTAATCGTTTTCAGAACAGTTTCAGAATATAAGTTAACAGGTGATGGGCATGCTCAAAAATAGAGCATGTATTAGGGTCACATAAATATAAATAGAGAAAACTATGTTAAATAAAAAACTACTCGCAGTGATGATCACTGCCGCCCTTGGTGTAAGCGCCTGTGGCTCAGATGATGAGCCAATTGTTCAAGCGGATTTACGTGTACTAGAAACCACCGATCTGCACACGAATATCATGGATTTCAACTACTACAGTGGTAAAGAAGACCCAACAATTGGTCTCGCGCGTACCGCAAGTTTAATTCATGCGGCTCGTCAGGAGCCCAAAAACAGTGTGCTCGTTGATAACGGTGATCTGCTTCAAGGCAGTCCAATGGGCGACTATATGGCTAAAGTCGGCCTGCAAATGGGTGATGTTCATCCGGCTTATAAAGCGATGAACCTACTAGATTATGAAGTGGGGAATATCGGGAATCACGAATTTAACTATGGTTTAGACTTTTTAAATAAATCACTTCATGGTGCTAAATTTCCTTATATTAACGCCAACGTATATTGTGCTGATGAAAACGGTTGTTGGAATAATGTGAAAAAAGGTGAGCATTTATTCACCCCATATATCATTAAAGAAAAACAAATTATCGATAACGAAGGAAATAACCAAACCATTAAGATTGGTTATATTGGTTTTGTGCCGCCACAAATCTTATTGTGGGATAAACAAAATCTTACTGGCAAAGTTAAGGTTGAAGATATCGTCGAGACAGCAAAGAAATATGTGCCTGAAATGAAGGCGAAAGGCGCTGATTTGATTATCGCGATCCCCCACTCTGGTATCGGTTCAACAGAGAATCCTGGCGATCCAATGGCGGAAAACGCTACCTACGCGTTAACGAATGTAAAAGATATTAATGCCATTATGTTTGGTCACAGCCACTCCATCTTCCCCGATGCCAAATATGCCGACCTACCTAATACAGATGTGACTAAGGGTCTATTAAACGGCGTCCCAGCCGTAATGCCTGGACGTTGGGGTGACAACTTAGGTGTGGTAGACTTTAAACTAGAGCGTAAAGACGGTAAATGGATGGTACTTAGTGCAACGACTAAGGCTCGTCCTATCTATGATGGCGCAACTAAAACGCCATTAGTGGAAGCAGACGCTGCCATTCATGATGCAGTCGCCGCCGAGCACCAAGGCACACTTGCCTTCGTAGATGAGCCAATTGGGGTTGCTGCCGCCGATATGTATAGCTTCTTGACCTTAGTGCAGGACGATCCAACGGTGCAAATCGTTTCCGATGCACAAATAGCCAACGTAAAAGCTAAACTCCCTGAGGCGTTAAAAGATCTGCCAGTCTTATCGGCCTCTGCGCCATTCAAAGCCGGCGGGCGTCATGGCACAACCAGCGATGCAGACCAATACGTGCAAGTGGATAAAGGCGCATTGACCTTTAAAAATGCTGCCGATCTTTATCTCTACCCTAATACCATGGTGGCGGTAAAGGCCACAGGCGCAAAGCTGAAAGACTGGCTGGAATGTTCCGCTAACCAGTTTAAGCAAATCGACCCAAATAAAACAACGCCACAGGAGTTAATCAACTGGGACGGCCATCCAACCTATAACTTCGACGTACTCGATGGCTTAACTTATAAAATTGATGTCACTCAACCAAGTAAGTTCGACCGTGACTGCGCTGTTGTCAACGCCAATGCTAACCGTATCGTCGATTTAAGCTATACCGATGAAAATGGTAAAGTATTCACTGGCGAAGAATTTGCAGCCAAAGAATTTATCGTGGCCTCAAATAACTATCGCGCCTTTGGTGGTAAGTTCGCCGGTACAGGCAGTGACCATGTGGTTCTGGAACTGCCAGATACCAACCGTGAAGCCTTAGCGGCCTATATCACGGCGCAATCTAAGTACAATGAAACAACAGGCAAGTACGAAGGCATGGTAAACCCAAGTGCTGACTACAACTGGGATTTCAAAACCATCAACACGAATGTGACCCTTGATATTCGCTTCCAAACTCAAGATAGCGATAAAGCCGCAACCTTTATCGAAGCGAATAAACAACGCGAAATGACCAAACTGAGTAAAGATGAACTCGGTTTTGCCGTGTACCGCATCAACCTAAGCCAAGATAAAGCAAAGTAATTTGCATTACTTCCACTTAGATTAAGTTAAAGAGAATTAGGTTTAACCTAGCTTCGTGCTTTGGATCAGAAAAGGCTCTTCGTGAGCCTTTTCTTTTAGTTTCATCCCTGCATGCTCTAAACCTTAACAAAATAAACTAAATGAGTTTATTCCTTTGCCATCTAAGGTTTTGTGTAATCCGCTATCTCACTTATCATTAATACGTGATATAAACGAAGAGAAAGCTTATGAAATCCCCTTCTATACTGTGTGCATCAACCCTATTGCTTGCCAGCCTGCAACCCGTTTGTGCCGAAGTCATTCTACAGCTTCCAGGCGATGTCGAGCTGCTCACCGTAAATGGACAAAAGCCATTAAACACCTCACCTGTTACGCTAAGTAATGGATTGAACCAAATCGCTTTTCGCTACAATGCTCAATACCGTAAACAGGCAAATTCAGTACGCTATCAATCGGACGTGCTGATCATTCGCTTTAATCAAACAGACCAAGAATTACATCTCAAACTGCCCAATATAGATTCGGCTAAGGCTGCAAAGCAATTCGATGAGTTACCATTACTCATGCTTTTAGATAAGCATAATCAAGTGATTGCGTTCGACCAAGATAGATTAGTGAAAAACGGGTTACAGATAGGGCGAAACTTCGAGCAGGAAATCTTTCAGTATAATCAGGGACAACATCCCGCCTCGATAACGTTTACCACTCAGCAAAGCCTGCCTCAAGTATCAACGACAACGAGTGCACCAACTCTGCCTGCCACCTCTTCTGCGACGTCCACTATAGTTACCACCACAGCAGTCGCATCCACAGCTGCAATAACACAAAGCACAGCGCCTGATTCACCAACTCAAGCCGAAATCAGCCATATGCTGGATTATTGGTATCACCTCGCCGATGACGTCACTAAAGCAAAGTTCAAAGCCAAAATTAATGGGCAATAAGCTTATTCGTTACTTTTTGCGCAGCAGCAAACTAGCATGGTCACGCTAACCCCAATTCAGAATAGAGCAGCCTAGGTTGCTCTTTTTATTGACCTGATGTTATGAGGCTAAATTTTAAGAGTAACCCAATCTGAAATGGTATCTAATACCATTCCGCATTGAAGTCTGATCTAATAGCAAGCAACCCAACAGCTTAAAATTGGATTATGAAACCTGAAACTGCTGAAAGTCTGCTTAGCCTCTCCAAAAGAGAAAAAAATCCGCATAAGCGCATGCGATTGCTCGCTGTATCGCTATTTTTGCAATGCCATAACCGCACTCAGGTGGCAAACCAGTTGAAGGTGGCCAGATCTAGCGTCAACTTATGGGTCTCCAGCTATCTTGAGCAAGGACTGGCAGGACTTGAAGATAAACCACGCCCAGGGAAGAAGCCGTCATTGTCAAATGAGCAAAAAAGGAGACTCGCCAGATACATTGAATTCAAAGCACAATCAGATGAGGGCGGCAGACTCACTGGGGCAGACATCCAGCAATACATCTCGAGTGAGTTTAATGTCGAGTACCATCCCAATCACATCTACAAGCTACTCAAGAGCATGGGATTCTGTTGGATAACCAGCCGCTCCAGGCATCCAAAACAAACTCAGAGCTTACAGGACGCTTTTAAAAAAGTTTCCTCTGGAAACGATCCTTCACACTCCCATTCATATACAACCTCACCAGATTGATATTTGGTTTCAGGACGAAGCCAGATTCGGCCAGCAAAATACAACGACACGCCTTTGGGCCCCCAAAGGCAGTAGACCAAGAGCGTTAAAACAGCAGCAGTTTGAATATGTGCATCTCTTCGGCGCAGTCTGTCCTGCAACAGGAGAAACTGAAGCCATCATCACGCCATTCGTTAACAAGGAAATAATGCACCAGCACTTGGAGCTGATTGCAAAACGCACCAAACTTGGCCGCCATGCTGTCGTGGTAATGGACGGTGCGGGTTGGCATACCAATGACATTGCTGCTGATATCCCCAACCTGTCGATACTCAAACTACCGCCATATTCCCCAGAACTAAACCCCATAGAACAGGTATGGAGTTGGCTACGCCAACATTATCTCGCCAATCGCTGTTTTAAAGGATATGAGGACATAGTGGATGCCTGCAGCCAGGCATGGAACAGCTTTATCAGTTGTACAAAACGCGTGGTAAAGATGTGCTCTCGGGAATGGGCAAAGGTGACTGAACTTTAATGCGGAATGGTATAAGGGAGAATGTAAAAGTGAAAAAAGCAGAAACTGAAAACACCAAATGCAAAAAAGCCAGCTTATTCAGCTGGCTTCATTGTTTAATTAGGCGCTTGGCGATGACCTACTCTCACATGGGGAGACCCCACACTACCATCGGCGCGATTGCGTTTCACTTCTGAGTTCGGGATGGGATC
>NZ_AKZL01000061.1:0-26453 GCF_000282755.1 Shewanella sp. POL2 | reverse complement strand
TATACTGGATATAAATTACTCATACATAAGTAAAAACCATTTAAACCTAGTGTATTGGCTGTGCCAATTATAAACGACACTGTGAAACAACTTATTGGTTATATTGGATAGCTTAGATAGTTACTGATCTTAAAGACTCTCTCGCATATACTTAAACGGGTTTTATCGAGGATTTTTTAATGTTTACTATCTCAAAAGGTTTTACTTTAGTTGAACTAATGGTCACCATCGCAATTGCGGCTTTACTTCTTTCTATTGGCGTCCCCTCTTTTACTGCAATGTATGAAGCGACTCGTAGCGCAAATGAAATACAAAAAATTAATGACCTTTTTGCCTTTGCGCGAAATCAAGCAGTGAATTACGGTGCTACAGTCACAGTATGCCCCTATGCAGTCCCTCCATGTGGTAATGACTGGAGTAAGGGATTTAGTGTGTATATTGAAAAAAATGGTTCAAAAAAAGTCCTAAAGGTAATAGATGGATTTAACTCTAAAGATACGATTTCACTAACTGGCCCGACAGATAAAACCGTGAACTTTACTTCTGATGGCCTAGTATCTACTGAAACATCTATTATATATTGCCCAAGTGGAGAAAGTGATGGTTCTAAAAGCATAAAAATTAGTACATCAGGATTAATTAAAGAGGGAAGTGATAACCAAAGTTGCTTATAACTGACTGAGCATCCACTTACAAATTATCACTATATTAAATTTCAAAAATGCCAAATCAAATGAAACGATTTGGCATTTTTAATACTGAGTTTAAAAACATCGTTTTGACGCTAAGTTTTTATTAAGCTTAAAATGAATCACTAAAAGTGTTTATCTAGGTGTCAACTTATCCAATTCTTGAGCCTTAAGGCTGTTGAAAGAAGCATTAAGTTCAACGCATTCTTCAACTGCATTGATGTATGACTTTTTACCATCATTTGAGTGATGACGAAGAGTGCCTACAAGGCTAGCCATTCGTAACGGCATTTCACTCATCTTCCAACGATAAAAAGCAATTTCAGCATTATTATTAAACGTTACATAACATTTGAAATCCTGTTCGACTTGAGGATTTCCAGTAACAGCCCAAACTTTGCTCGATATCAACACCAAAATCGTGGAGAGAATGACTCGTTTCATTTCCAACACTCCGCACTTGGACCTTTAGCCCCTGTATCTGTTAAGGTCAAAGGAGCACAGGAAGAATCACGACTTGCCTGTATCCCTTGAGCGACTGCTTTTAGCGTAAATGATGTTGTACCACTTGATGTCACAGAATAATTACCATGTTCAGTAATATAGGGATCTGCGCCTATCAGCTTAGTTAAATCAGTAGCATACTTACGATTATCTAAGTAATACTGTTCTTGTAAATTAGCTAATCTCATCAACGCCGACAATCCTTCAGCTCTCGTACTTTGCGCAACGTATCGAGTATAAGAAGGATATGCAATTGCCGATAAAATGCCAATAATGACAACAACAATCATCACTTCAATTAATGTAAATCCTTTATCTTTAATCTTCATATTTACTTATTCATTTATATGGTAATAAATTTTATTGGTATTTAAACCACCACCCAATCCAATGGTTCCTTTGCATTCGCCATTCTCACACTCCCCTTTTCCTACACCAATAATATACGCTTCAGCTTTTTCTCCATCTTTAGGCTTAGGAATAACTATTTGGGGAGTATCAGGTACCCGCTCACCTACCTCGTAATAAACTTGGCTATAAGAACGAGTCCCCTTATGCAAATCGAACACGTACAACCTACCTTGCCCTGAAAAACCACACACACCTGAATCCAAATCAACTGATTGATTAGTTGGCGGTACAAAAGAGGTAAAATAGACTTTACCATTAAAAATTAGTGATGCTGATAAACTCTTTTCTCCAATAGCTGTAAAGCTGTACTGCCAGCCTTTCATTTTTCCAAATGCAATATCACCATCTTTATCACTAGGAGCTGAATTGGTGACATCATAAAGATCCATAGAAGTCAATGTTACAGGCTTTGTAGTAAAATTTTGCGTTACAACGTTACGGTCTTGGAATACATAAAATTTATCTTTAATACTTAAGCCTAGTGGGTTATCACGATTACCCGAACCAATCGTCACAGCATCATAAGGAATTTTTTGATAACTTAAAGTTGCGCCATCTGAATGCACATTATTAAATTCAGTCTGAGCAACCACTGGACCCGCAAAAAACATACGATTATCCGGTGCAGGCCCGGCAATGGATGCGAACTTAAATACTGTCCACTTATCCTTGTCTGTGCCAAATAAATCCATACGCCAAACATTGCCTGAAATATCACTAGAGTATATGCGGTCAGTATTACCATCATTATCGCTATCGAGTATAGCAACTTTAGCAACAACACTCCCCATACCTGTATCGGTAAATTTTGTGATAAGCGTGCCATCCTTTGCATTTACGATATAAACCGCTTGTCCAGAACCTTGAGCCGATGCCATACCTCCACCAAAAATTAATACAGGATCACTAATTCCTTTTAAAAATGTAACAACAGGCTCTGACCAAGTTTGGCCCAAATCTTCAAAGCCAGTTGAATCAGAATTAATCATCCATTTAAATGTTGGTGAATCTGGTTTTGAAATATCTAAAGCATAATAAGATGTACCACCACTACGCATACCTAAGTAAAGCCAAGCATCTTTTACTTTGCCCGTACTATCTGTTTTTGTGTAAGCCACTGGGGATAAATCCATCCCATAAACAGAATGCACACCCGTTGCAGGATTATTTCTTAGTTTAGGAATATTGCCCCAAAGCTCATTAGGGATAAATGCCCAGGATTCAGAAACTGAACCCACAGAATAATCTGCACTACCCAAATCGGAGTCCTTAAACATATGCACTAAACCTTGGTTAGTACTAAGAATAATCCTCACATCCATAGTGGTAGCAGATCCAAAATTAATTGCTAAAGGTTTAGAGTGCAGAGGATCGCCCATCATATCCTCCCTAGGATCTGAAGTGCTATCGTCATTATCATCATCATCGACATCCACACCATACAACCAATCCAAATCAGTTTGTGAATAGCTAGAAACGAAGGAAGACGTTGCCAAATTCACTAGATTGGTACCGCTATTAGTATAAATTTTGCGATTTTTAAGCTGGCTTCTTAATGTCGGTAATACCCCACCAGACAGCACCTTATTTCCATCGTTTACACCGGAACAAGCATTCCAATAGGTACATGTATCAATAGAAATGTTACCATTTGTATCAATAGCATTAGCGCTACCGCCAGGACCGACAATCTCCCCTGCTGAGTTCACCTTTAGCTTTTTAAGGTTACCACTCCAACGCGGACCATTTCCAGGCAGAAACATAGCATAATATGCGGCATTATAGGTTTGAGTTTTATCAAAATTATTACTGGCAATACTTGGAGATGTAAACGTAGAGTCAATCGTTAAAATTGATTTTAACGCATCGTCCAAAGCCGTTACTAAATCAAGACCATTTTTTGCGACATAGTATCCTTTAGAAATACCATCACTATTGCGCGGATTTCCACCTCTAAAAGCTGTTTCTTCCAATAAATCTGCTGCCGCATCAGCACCGTCCGAAAAACCAATAGTAAAAATACGAATATTTTGTTTGTTATCAACTCCCATAGAATCTTTATTTCCGATAACTACATCATTGTTGTACATATAGGCAGCTAAAGCCGGCATGTAACTAGTATCATTTTCATTCTGAGGATTTTTAAAGTTAAATATAGTATAATCAGCATCTTTATTTTTAGCTGTCGAAGTTAAATTTTTAATTAGTAAATCAGCTGACTTATCAACTGTTGGTGCACCATCAGTAATATAAATAACATAAGCTGTATCAGGACATTTTTTAAAAGGAGTTGAATAATTTCCTGTCATTAGAATGCTTGGCGGGGTATTTTTTTTATAATTTAAAGACTTATAATCAGTATCTTTATTTCCAAAGGTTACTGGACCACCACTAAAGTACATGTAAGCCTCATAAAGAGTTTCACATAATGGCGTATTTGTTTGCGCCGGCATACCTTTGATTAAATTGGTTAAACTTGTTTTATTCACTGAATTCATTTCAGCCAAGTCATAAACAACTCGGCCACCATCAGCATTAGATTCATCAGGAAAATTAAGATTAAATACAGCCAGACTAGCATCAATTGGTACAGCAAGTGAGTCTAAAGCAGAAATTAATGCTTTCTTGGCAACATCAAGACGAGTACCAACACCACCACTCTCTTGTCCTTCTTTAGTTGTCGTAACCCATTTGTGCCAGACTAGATAATGAGCAGTATAAAGCGTCACTGGTTGCCCTGAGCCAAACTGAGTGTTTTTTAAACTATTTAAGCGGTCGGTTTCGGTAGCGCTGGTTGTATACATCGATTTATTGTTTATGGGATAACCATTTGCAAAAGAGTTACCTTTCAATTTACCCGGATTAACAGGATCAGCATTTAAAATATCTTCATAGCAATCAACAATATCATTTTGATTAAAACCATTATTATCAGCAAGATTATTCCATGTATTTCTGTTGCTACTAAACTCTCTTAAATAACCAGTATAACGTCCTTTAGAAACTAAAGCCTTTGCAGCTGTATTGCAGTTATTATTATCTTTATAAAATCGTCTCCCATCATTAGGCTTATCGGGAGTAGGCATATTACTAGTATTATCAATTCCCCCTGCATTCCAGTAGGTTCCCTTGTCGTTAATATAACCTGAGTAATTCTCCAAAAAAGTTCCAAATCCATCAGGATAAGTACAAACTCCTGCATTTTTATCTGCCTCAGAGCAATAAGAAGTTACAGCATTTTCTTCCACGGTGGACATACTGCCAGAATTATCAAAAATAAAGAGTACCTGCGGGCGTTTGCCTGTTCTAACTGTTGAATCCACCAAATAGAGTTCAGTATCATCAGCAAACGTCAAGCCTGCTGAAAAAGTGATAACTATAAATATTCCAATGAGCAATTTGTTTAACATGATATTAATCCTATTAAGGCAAGACTTGCTGCTCTACACCTGATACAACGGTTAGTTGACCTAAGTCATCTCGACCAAATGTTCTTGTACTACTAATTTCCACTCGGCGACAATTCACTAAATTAGCCCCAGTTGCGTTTGCTGTTCGCTGACAGGCTACATTTCTAACTCCTGTAAGGGGGTATGGGGTAAGTTGCTGTACACCATTAAAAAGTTTTTCCGTAGTAGCAACATTTAGATTCGCCAATAGCATGCCTTCATATTTTAGTATCACTTGCTGTAGCCCACCATCAGCAATTGATTTAGCTTCAATCCGCTCAGCTCCGGCTCCAGACATACGTATGGCTTGGGTTGAATTGACGGCTAAGGCGACACCTATTATTGTCATTAAAAGCAGTACAATGAGTGCGAAAAATAATACTATCCCTTTCTGCTTTCTCATCTATTCGTCCTCTAATTGCGAATTAACACAGGATTGGCAAGCACCATAGTGGTTGAAACCACTTTTCGTCTAAAGTGGTCATTTAATCCTTTGATTTCCTTGTCACCTAAAGTGTAAGTCGTATCATTTGTATAGCTTTTATCTTCATCGATTGCTCTAACTAATAAATAAACTCTAACAGCAACTAAACGCTGAAATAATTCGTTATCCCACATTAAAGGTGTAACATTTTCAGCAGGCATAAAACTATCAGCGGTATCATCGCCATCATTATCAAAACCATAGAGAATACGCATATTTTCTATGCCTTCGACTAATTGTTCTTCATTGTTCATACCATTGTTTTTTGTTAACGTTTTACGTCTTAACACCGGTACTAAACCATCATTCTTAATAAAATAAATATGATGTTGATATTCCCAAAATCGTGCATTTTCAAGCGCAGGATTCGGAGGATTACCCCCTTTAAATAACACCGCTTGACTAGAATTTGCTGCCATGTAATAGCGCTCTCCGTTGGGATTTGTAACTGGAGGCCCGATCAGCCTTTTTATTTGGATCACATCCGTATTTGCATTAACACCATTTAAGCACGTTAACTCCACAGCACTTTTACCTGCTTCATATCCCCACAGTCTTCTAAAGTGTGCAGGTTCATTATTGGGCAATGTGCCATTATTTATCCCAGCCCCAATACAATCATTCGCGATGCCATCTCTTAATGTCATATTGGTGCCAAGTACAAAATCGGTTCCAGTGATATCACCCATAAAGCCGAGTTGGGTAATATCTCTTTCCATCAGCGCCAATGCAATCCTGCCATTTTCTTGTAATTGGTTGAATTGACTAGTCGTTACCACATTTGAAGATGACATACTAAACATAGCGAACAGCCCTAGCGTAAGAAATAGCCCGATCAGCATCGAAACCATTAACTCCACTAACGACATTCCCTTTTGAAAATTCGTCATTTTGTCTGCTCGCCTAAATAATCACTGTTGATACGACAAAAATACGTCGACGAGTGCCAAGATCTTCACCACATTCATTCCCTGTGTATGTTGTGCCGGCTCCCTCACGAATACCTCTCCACGCCACGGCAACAGTCACCGTCGTTCCATCAATGGCTATACAAGCTGTTGGAGTATCTAATCCACCGACATTTTGGCCATCAACGATTTCCGCAGCGCCCATGAAACTCTGCTCCCATTGATAAAGGTCCCAAGCTTCAGTTTCAGCTGGAGAACATAAACTGACTGCGCCAACAGCAACATCACACTCTTTAGCCGGCTTAGCCAGCGTTCCAGTATATTCTCCGCTATAATTGGCTAATTGCGTTCGATTAAGCTTCATACGGTTAATAATATCGTTGGCATAGTAAGAAGCTTGTGTCTGCTGAAAAGATTCAAAGCTGCCGCGCTTAGCCACTATGTGTAAATTAAAAATACCGATCAGGCCAATCACTAAGATCACTAATGCAACAAGCACTTCTATTAGTGAGAAGCCTCGTTGAAATTCTTGATGTGTCAATCGTTCGAATTTAGTCATATTTTTGACATGCTTTTCAGCTATTTACCCTTTTAAATCTTAATCTTACGATAAAACCATTGCTAACAGTTAATAATAGATGAGTAAAATGTAAGTGGCCAGTAACAATAGCATATAAGCTGCAATCTCATTATGCTTTGTTTGAATTTAGTCATACTTAGACAATAAAAAAGAGGCCATTGGCCTCTTTCAATTGACTACTATTTTCTACATTAATTAACGTAGTTCAGCGGGTACGGCAAAGACAGTATCTTCTTTTCGTCCTTCGACTTCAGTCACCACACTTGGCGCTAATTTCGCTATGGCTTGAACCACTTGCTGTACAAGAACCTCTGGTGCAGACGCGCCAGCTGTTACAGCAACTTTAGTTACACCCTCAAACCAAGATGAATCAATATCATCTGCAGTATCAACCAAATAAGACTCTGTACCCGTTTTTAATGCTAATTCACGTAAGCGATTAGAGTTAGAACTGTTTTTCGAACCGACCACAATCAACAAATCAACATCGGCCGATAAGTTACGCACCGCATCCTGACGGTTTTGCGTCGCGTAACAAATATCATCCTTACGTGGGCCTTCGATAGACGGGAAACGCTTTAATAAGGCGCTGATGATATCGAGTGTATCATCGACCGAGAGCGTTGTTTGAGTCACGAAGCAGAGGTTATTAGGATCGCGAACTTGTAAAGTCTCGACATCTGCCGGGGACTCAATCAGATAAACACCACCATTGGGGTTATCGTATTGTCCCATGGTGCCTTCAACTTCAGGATGCCCCGCATGGCCAATCAAAATACATTCAATCCCCTTGCGACTCGCACGGGTCACTTGTAAATGAACTTTGGTGACTAACGGACAAGTCGCATCGAATACCCGCAAACCACGTGCCTTAGCCTCGGCGCGTACCGCCTGAGAAACCCCATGCGCACTGAAGATAACAATATTGTTATCCGGTACTTGGTCTAACTCTTCTACAAATACGGCACCGCGATCCTTCAGATTTTGCACCACATAGCGGTTATGCACGACTTCATGGCGAACATAAATCGGCGGCGAAAATAACTCGAGCGCACGCTCAACAATGCTAATGGCGCGATCCACACCAGCACAAAAGCCGCGAGGATTAGCCAGCATAATATTTAAACTTGGGCTGGTAGGATCAAATTTCATCTTACAGTACCTTCACCACGTCGAGTTCAAATGTCACTTTGCGTCCCGCTAGAGGGTGATTGAGATCGACCGTAATCGAATCGCCCGCAACCTCACGCACAATGCCGGGGATCTCACTGCCGCCAGGACCAGCAAAACTCACGATAACACCCACTTCTAGCTCCATATCGGCTGGGAAGCGGGTTCTATCCATATAATGAATCGCATCGGGATTTGACTCACCAAAGGCATCAACCGCTTCAAGCGTAAATCTGTGCTTGTCGCCTTCATTTAAGGAAGCAAGCTGCGCTTCGAATGCTGGGCTTAAAGTACCATCGCCGATATTTAAACGTGCTGGCTTACCCGAGGCTTTAGTGCTATCGGCAGTTGAACCATCTTCAAGCACAATATTCATATGGCACAATAACGAACGTGTCACAGTCACTACTTCACCTCTTCGGTTTTATCTTGTTCGGATTTGCTGTTAAAAAACGAATCCCAAATGATCAGCACTGCGCCGATAAAAATCGCGGAATCAGCGATATTAAAGGCAGGATAATGGCTCTTACCCCAATAAAAATCGATAAAATCCACTACAAAACCATGCATCAATCGATCGATTAAGTTACCTAGGGCGCCACCAATCACTAAGGTGTAAGCCAAATTTAACTTCCATAGGGATGCCGATTGCTTGCGCAGCCACACAGTCAACAAGGTACTAAAACCAACGGCCACTAGGGTAAATAACCAACGTTGCCAACCGCCCGCTTCACTTAAAAAGCTAAATGCGGCGCCATAGTTGCGTACATAGGTGAAATTAAAAAAAGGTAATAACTTCACCGATTCGAACAAATCAAAATTGGCTAAGACCCATTGCTTGGATAGTTGATCGGCCAAAAACACCAATACAACTACCCAATACCAACGTAAGCCACTGTCTTTCCAAGTTAATGGCATACAGATCCTTTACGCAAACAGACGAACTTCGCCGTCACCTTCAATATTGGTTACGCAGCGATGGCACAGCGTTGGGTGAGCCTCAATCGTGCCCACTTCTTCCCTATGGTGCCAACAACGTTCGCATTTCTCTGCTGTTGTCGCATTTACCACTAACTTCAACGACGCCAGTTCGGTTTCAACGGCATCGCTTGTCGCATCCGCCAATGGCAATACTTTGGCTTCAGAGGTCAACAGGACGAAACGCAGCTCATCACCAATGTGTGTTAACTGTTCAGTTAATGCCGCATCAGCAAACAGTGTGACTTCGGCTTCTAAGGAGCCACCAATACGTTTATCACGGCGCGCTTGCTCGATGACCTTGTTGACCTCGTTACGTACAGTCAGCAGATTTTCCCAGTATGCATCGCTTAAATCAGTATCTAAAGTGATAGATTGCAGACCTTGATACCATTCTTGGGTAAACACGTAAGCATCACGTTGACCTGGCAGTAATTGCCACACTTCATCGGCAGTAAAGCTCAGGATTGGCGCAATCCAACGCACCATAGCTTCGGCGATATGGAACAATGCCGATTGACAGCTACGGCGGGCATGGCCCTCTTGCTTAGCGGTATATTGACGGTCTTTAATGATGTCTAAGTAGAAGCTACCTAGCTCAACCGAGCAGAACTGCATCAGCTTTTGCGTCACAATATGGAAGTTATATTGCTCGTAAGCTTCGATAATTTCTTGCTGAAGCGCGGCCGCGCGGCGCACAGCCCAACGGTCTAACGCCACCATATCTTCTACTGCCACTAAGTCCTTCGCAGGGTCGAAGCCATTAAGGTTCGCCAGTAAGAAACGAGCGGTGTTACGAATACGGCGATAAGCATCGGCGCTACGGTTTAAGATTTCATCCGATACTGTCATTTCACCGCTGTAGTCGGTTGCCGCAACCCAGAGGCGTAGAATGTCCGCACCTAGTTTGTTAGTCACTTGCTGCGGCGCAATCACGTTACCGATAGATTTCGACATCTTGCGACCTTTACCATCAACGGTAAAGCCGTGGGTAAGCACTTGCTTGTAAGGTGCTTTACCAGTCATGGCGGTAGAAATCATCAATGATGACATAAACCAACCGCGGTGTTGGTCGCTACCTTCGAGATATAAATCGACGCCATGACCATGAAACTCAGGACGCGCGCCTACCACTGAAGCAAAGGTTGAACCAGAGTCGTACCATACGTCTAAGGTATCGGTCACTTTACGGTATTGTTCAGCTTCTTCCCCGAGTAATTCAGCAGCATCAAGATCCCACCAAGCTTGAATGCCTTCTTGCTCAATACGATTAGCTACACGTGCCATTAATGACACGCTGTCAGGGTGCAGCTCTTCAGTTTCGCGGTGTACGAATAATGTAATTGGTACGCCCCAAGTACGTTGACGGGAGATACACCAATCTGGGCGATTCTCAACCATCTTCTCGATGCGGCTTTGTCCCCAGTCAGGGATCCACTGAGTCTGCTCAATTTCGCTTAATGCTTGCTTGCGCAGGTTGTGGTTATCCATAGAGATAAACCATTGTGGCGTTGCGCGGAAGATAATGGGTGTCTTATGGCGCCAGCAGTGTGGATAGCTGTGACGGTACGCAACATGATGTAATAGCGCGCCTTTTTCTTTTAGCAATGCAACCACATTGTCGTTTGCTTTAAATACGTGTTGACCGGCAAAGAACTCAGTCTCTGGTTTGTAGACACCGTTATCGCCAACTGGGTTTGCCACTTCTAAACCGTATTTTTGACCTACCACGAAGTCGTCTTGACCATGGCCAGGTGCTGTGTGAACCACACCCGTACCGGCGTCAGTCGTCACGTGGTCACCTAAAATTGCAGGTACGTCAAAGGCTAAGAATGGATGCTTAAAACGAACCAGCTCAAGCGCTGCACCTTTAACTTTACCTAACACGCTATGGCTCTCGGCGCCGTAACGCGTCATACAAGCTTCAACTAACACGTCGGCCAGAATAACCGCGTGAGTCGCCCCCTCTTTGACAAATTCAACCAAGCTGTAATCCAGCTCAGGGCTGATAGATAACGCGCGGTTCGCAGGCAGTGTCCAAGGTGTGGTTGTCCAAATCACCATAGCAACTGGATGTGAGTAATCGCTTACACCAAACTGAGCGGCAACGGCTTTGCTGTCAGTCGCACTAAAGGCCACATCGATAGCGGGAGAGGTTTTATCCTCGTATTCCACTTCGGCTTCTGCCAATGCTGAACCACAGTCTGTACACCAATGAACAGGTTTAACACCTTTATGTAAGTGACCGTTTTCAATCACTTTAGATAAAGAGCGTACGATATTGGCTTCGGTGGCAAAGTCCATCGTTAAATAAGGCTTTTGCCAATCGCCCAGCACGCCTAAACGAATAAAGTCAGCACGTTGGCCATCGACTTGCTCGGCGGCATATTTACGGCATTCTTCACGGAATTCGGCCGCAGAAATTTTTTGACCAGGCTTACCGACTTTTTGCTCAACTTTCAGTTCAATTGGCAGACCGTGGCAATCCCAACCCGGCACATAAGGCGCGTCAAAACCTGACATGGTTTTTGACTTAACAATAATGTCCTTAAGAATTTTGTTGACTGAGTGACCAATATGAATACTGCCGTTCGCATACGGTGGGCCGTCATGCAAAATAAAAGGTGTGCGGCCAATTCGGCTATCACGGATCTGCTGATACAGACCGTCTTTCGTCCAGCGCTCTAACATCTCTGGCTCGCGATTTGCCAAATTACCACGCATCGGAAACTCAGTTTCCGGCAAATTCAAAGTAAATTTATAGTCGCTCATTGATCCTATACCGTTAATTAAACTGATAAATATCAGCCTGCATCGTTACCAAATAAAGCTCTGGCCTCATTTGCATCATTCAAAATTTGTTGTTTTAGTGCATCCAATGAATCAAAAGGTTGTTCATCGCGAAGTTTTGCCACTAACTCAACCTCAACATGCTTGCCATAAATGTCACCTTCAAAATCAAAAAGATGCACCTCAAGCTGACAAACTTGACCATTTACGGTCGGGCGGAAACCAATGTTGGCAACCCCTTCATAAATATCGCTATCTTCCCAATAGAGTTTCACCGCAAACACCCCGCGCACCGGCACCACATTTCGCTTGAGGGCGATATTGGCGGTGGGAAAACCTATGGTTCGGCCAATTTTTTGGCCATGGGCCACGCGGCCGCTTAAGGTAAAAGGATGACCGAGTAGACGCCTTGCCTGCTCTAGGTTTCCTTTAGCCAATTGTTCTCTTACCGCGGTCGAACTCACGCGTTGTGAGCCCACCATAAAGCTCTGGGTGCTGACCACGGTAAAGCCGTAACGGACTCCGGCTTGCATCAGCATTTCGAAGTTGCCTCTTCGACCTTGTCCAAAGCAAAAGTCATCGCCCACGACGAGATACTTCACTCCGAGTTTACGCACCAGCAATTCTTCGATGAAATGCTCAGCAGGTTGATCAGCAAAGGCGCGATTGAAGTTAATACACACTAACCGCTCAACGCCTAACTCATCCAATAGGATTATTTTATCCCGCAGTAAGCTCAAACGCGCGGGGGCATTCTCACCTCGGAATAACTCCTGTGGCTGAGGCTCAAATGTCATCACTGTTGGCGGTAACGACAGCTGTTTGGCCTTTTGCACCAGATTAGCAATCACCTGTGCATGGCCGCGATGCACGCCATCAAAATTACCTATCGTCAGCACACAGCCATGGTGAGATGACAAAATGTTATGTGTACCACGGATTAATTCCATAACTTTAGACAACTGCCAAGCGCAAATCGGCTGATTATATAACAGCTAACGATAAGAATCAGCAATCAAACTCCCCGTTTCATTGACCAAGGACGAATTCCCAACGCCAGTAGCCCAAGTAAATACGTGATAGTCCCAACAGCAATCAAACCAATCAAAGCCTTAGCTCGTAAAGCTAAATGCCATTCTACCCATTGAGATTGCGTGGGTAATAAATAGTACAAGACTACCACCATCAATGCCGTAGAGACCACGGCTTTAAGGAAAAACACCATAGTCGGTTTGGTAATACGATAAACCCCTGCTTTATGCAGGCCGCGATAAAGTAATGTGGCATTAAGCAAGGCTGACATGGATGTAGCAATCGCCAAACCCACATAACCAAATGGGATTGCAAATATTAAGTTAAAGCCCATATTGGTGATCATAGCGATGATGCCATAGCGTACGGGGGTTTTAGTATCCTGGCGAGAATAATATCCTGGCGCTAACACCTTGATTAACATAAAACTCAGTAAACCGCTTCCGTAAGCCATCAAACTGTAAGAGGCCATTTGCACATCATTGATAGTAAAGGCGCCGCGCATAAACAATACCATTAACATAGGCTGCGCGAGCACTATCAACCCCATCATCGCAGGCAAACCGAGTAATAAAATCGCTTTAATTCCCCAATCCATGGTGTTACCAAAGCCATCTCCTTCTGCATTCACATGATTTCGCGATAACGCTGGTAAAATCACGGTTGCAATAGCAATACCAAATAAACCAAGTGGAAACTCTAATAATCGGTCTGAATAATAGAGCCAACTAATAGAACCAGTCATCAAGAAGCTGGCGATAAAGGTATCAAATAACAAGTTGATTTGTGAGACAGAAACCCCAAACAATGCAGGGATCATCAAAGTTCTAATCTTCACAACCCCGGGATGTTGCCAACCCCACGAGGGTTTTACTAACGCTTTCTCTCGGAGCAGAAACGGAATTTGGAATAAAAACTGAATTAAACCACCGCAAAATACTCCCCATCCCAAGGCAATTTCGGGCTGAGAAGACGTTGGAGCGAAAAACATTGCCGCCGCAATAATGGCCACATTTAGAAACACTGGCGTAAAAGCCGATACAGCAAAGCGTCCTCGAGTATTTAAGATTGAGCCCGCTAAAGCAGTAAAGGTGATAAACCACAGATAAGGAAAAGTGATTTTTAGAACGACCGTTGCTAACTCAAACTTAGCACCATCAGGTTCGTTATTCAGCCAGGCCATAAACCAGCCGCCACCAAATAATGCGGACAACACAGGAGATGCAATCACACCGACAAGCGTGACAATCGTCACTAAGAGCCCTAAGGTCCCCGCCACCTTACTGAGTAACTCGCGAGTTTCGTCCGAGGTATGCTTTTCTTGATATTCGGTCAGTACAGGAACAAATGCCTGTGCAAAGGCGCCCTCAGCGAATAATCGACGTAAAAAGTTAGGAATTTTATTCGCGAAGAAAAAAACATCAGCGCTTGTCCCTGCACCCATTAAATTGGCAACGACAACATCTCTAACCAAACCTAAAACACGGGAAATCAATGTCATAGCACTAACAATCATGCCTGACTTCAATAATTTTTTACTCAAACGTCCCCCAGACCTATATCGAATGGATTAGGTGATTCATCTCAAAAAATCGACTCAGGCTCTGTCACACTGCGGTAATAGCTGCTAGAATTGCGCCACATATTACACGAGTTGGGTTGAAGATAGCCAAGGCAGGTTGAATTAATTTATCTTTATGATGATTATTCAATCATAGTCATTGACAAAGTGACTAAATGCAGGCATATTCCTCGGCCTTTAAAAGTATCAAATCCAGTTTTTAGGAGTTGCACCTTGGCTAATAGCAAGTCTGCAAAGAAGCGCGCGCTTCAATCTGAAAAGCGTCGTCAGCATAACGCCAGCCGTCGCTCAATGTTACGTACATACGTTAAAAAAGTTATCGCAGCTATCAAAGCTGGTGATCACAAAACAGCAACCGAAGCTTTCGCTGCTGCACAACCAATCGTTGACCGTATGGCGACTAAAGGCCTTATTCACAAGAATAAAGCTGCTCGTCATAAGGCTCGTTTGAACGCTAAGATCAAAGCGCTTGTTGCTTAATTATCTTAGTAAATAAAAAAAACCGGCAATTGCCGGTTTTTTTATATCTGCTGAAAACCATTAATGACAATAAATATTGTTTAGTAAATGGATCATCTCACGCACTTCATCACTCTTCAGTGAATAAAATACGGTCTGCGCTTCTTTGCGTGTGGTTACTAAATTATCTTTGCGTAACCAAGCAAGGTGTTGTGATAGTGCCGATTGACTTAAGCCTAATTTTTTATTCATTTCGCCAACGCACATTTCTCCTTCATTCAGTAAATAACAAAGGATAAATAAACGGCGTTCGTTTGCGAGTGCCTTTAATAGCACCACGGCATGATCGGCTCGCTCCTGCATTAATTCAATATTCATTACGCACATTTTCTCCTAAAACTAACCCCTGCGCTAATATAGCGTTGCCTTACAGATATAGTCGGGACATAAAGCACACTTTTTGCTAGATTGTTTTCAAAAGTGGGACATGCTTAATAAAAACAAAGGAAACCTATGAAACCCTACCAAACAACGTTGATAACAGGCCTTTTTATTAGTGGTTTGAGCGCTTGCCAAACTCATATCGAAACACCAGTCAAAACAGATACCCCTTCTCAATTACAACAAACCGCTTTAGCCTCTTCGATTGGATATGACATTGTCGAATCTCTTACGGTAGAAGTAGGACCGCGCCTTGCTGGTAGTCCAAAAGACATTATTGCCGTGAACTGGGCAATGAATAAGTTAACCAGCCTCGGGTTTGATAAGGTTTATAAAGAGCCAGTACAGGTTCCTATTTGGGAACGTGGAGAAGCCAAAGCCAAGATTATCTCTCCGGTAGAGCAACCTTTGGTGATTACTGCATTGGGTGGCAGCATTGCAACACCAGTAACGGGCATTAGGGCTAGAATAGCTCGCTTTGATAGCCTAGAAGCATTACAACAAGCCAACCCTGATGATGTAAAAGGTAAAATTGCCTTTATCGATCAAAAAACGGAGCGTCATATAACTGGTGAAGGTTACGGAAAAAGTGTCGGTGGCCGCTCGAAGGGCGCAGTCGCAGCAGCACAAAAGGGAGCCGTAGCAATCGTCATTCGCTCAATAGGAACCGACCATGACCGCATGGCACACACTGGCGTAATGCGTTATCAAGATGGTGTGGCTAAAATCCCTGCGGCGGCGATGTCTAATCCCGATGCAGACTTAGTCGATGCCATGTTAAAACGCGATCCGAATGCGGTGCTCGAGCTACATATGTCACCGAAGGATTTAGGTACGAATACCTCTTACAACGTTATTGCAGAAGTCACTGGCAGTAGTAAACCTAACGAAATCGTGCTGATTGGTGCCCATTTAGATTCATGGGATGAAGGTACAGGTGCAATTGATGATGGCGCTGGCGTTGCGATTGTGACAGCGGCAGCAAAACATATTCAAGATCTTCCACAAAAGCCCGCTCGTACAGTGCGAGTAGTACTATATGCCGCTGAAGAAATTGGCTTAGTGGGGGGTAAGGCTTATGCTGAAGCACACAAAGCCGAGTTACCTCTACATTATATTGCTGCAGAATCAGATTTCGGCGCGGGTCCAATTTATCAAATCGACACTAAGGTAAGTGACAACGTTTTCGCCCAAGTTCAAGAGAGCATTAAACCAATGACATACAACGGTGTCGCCCTTGGTAATAATCAGGCCTCTGGCGGACCTGATGTCTCTATGCTACCCGCATTAGGCGTACCTGTTGCATCGTTAAGACAGGATGGCCACGATTACTTCGATTATCACCACACACCTAACGATACCTTAGATAAAATCGATCCTAAGGCTTTGGCACAAAATGTGGCGGCATATGCTCAATTTGCTTATATCATGGCAAACTCAAATTTAGTGTTAACCCCCATTAGCACTGAATCGAAATAAGCCTCATAAGTAAATCATTCACCCATAAAAAGAAAAATGCCAGTCAGCTTAACTGACTGGCATTAAGCCTAAGCAGCTCTTTTTATTTAAGCCGTAATACGTTATTGCGCTTCACGTAAGAATGTTGGCTCATTCGGTTTACTCAATTCTTCACTGTAGTAATAACCTGCCACATCAAATGCTTTTAATTCATCAATCGAACTCACTTGCTGATCAATAATATATCTTGCCATCATTCCCCGCGCTTTTTTCGCAAAGAAACTAATGACTTTGTATTGACCATTTTTAAAGTCTTTAAAAACAGGAGTGATTAATTGTCCTGCTAATTGCTTTGGCTTTATCGCCTTAAAATATTCATTGGATGCAAGGTTGATAATGATCTCATCCCCCTGCGCAGCGACCGCATTATTGACCGCTACGGTGAGAGTGTTGCCCCAAAAATCGTAGAGATTCTTACCTTTAGGATTGGCAAGGGCCGTCCCCATTTCTAAGCGATAAGGTAAAATTAAATCCAATGGCCGCAGTAACCCATATAGCCCAGATAAAATGCGCAACTGCGACTGACTACGTTCAAGCTGTTCAGGTGTCAGGGTATCAGCATCAAAACCTGTGTAAACATCGCCTCTAAAAGCGAAAATAGCTTGCTTAGCATTATCAATACTGTAATCGGGTGTCCACTCGCCAAAACGTGCCGCATTTAAGCCCGCAATGCTATCGCTGACCTTCATTAATGTTGCTATGTCACTGGGGGTTAACCGTTGGCAAACTTGAATGAGCTCTTGGCTATAAGCTAAAAAATCGGGCCGAGTATGGGTTTGAGTCAAGGAAGGTTGCTCAAAATCTAGGGTTTTCGCCGGTGAAACCAAAATCAACATTAACACACTCCAACAAATAAAATACGCCACTATGATACTGAACAAGCATAAAAAAACCACGTACGGATGACGTGGTTTTTCCGATAGCGCTAATCAGTGAACTTGAGCTTAACGACTAACCGCTGATTCAGTACGCGATTTAGCCAACTCATTGGCACTATTGTCCTGCCAAATGCCATCATCAAGTTGTTCCATCAATTCGGGGAACTTACTGCGGTCAAACTCAGGCATTTTGCCACTCTTTAATTGTTCACAGTAATCGTTGATAACCCGTATCGCCAAGCCAGATAACAGCAACAATGCGACGATATTGACGGTAGCCATTAGCCCCATTGACACATCGGCTAAGTTCCACACTAAGCTGATTTTGGCTACGGCACCAAACATCACCATGCCTAATACGCACAGGCGAAATAGCGGTAACGCCTTAGTACTGTTACCCGTTAAGAACATCACATTGGTTTCGGCGTAGGAATAATTAGCAATGATTGAGGTAAAGCAGAATAGAAAAATCGCTATCGCAATAAAGGCACCGCCCCAATCACCAACATGATTCGACATCGCATTAATAGTAAGACGAATACCATCATCACTAGAACCTATGTCACCAGACAACAAGATAATGGCAGCCGTTGCGGTACAAATAACAATAGTATCAACAAAAACTCCCATCATCTGCACAAAGCCCTGAGATGCTGGATGATTAGGATTAGGTGAGGCACTCGCCGCCACGTTTGCTGCGCTGCCCATCCCCGCCTCATTTGAGAACAAACCACGGGCAATACCTGCTTGCATCGCCTGAGCGACTGTATAAGCAACGCCACCTGCTGCTGCCTCTTGCCAACCGAAAGCACTTTTTACAATCAGGCTAATAACTGCGGGTAATTGCTCTAAATTGAACAACACAATAATGAAAGCGATCAGAATATAAGCCAACGCCATAATTGGCACGATAAACTCAGATACTCGCGCAACTTTACGTAAGCCGCCGACGATAACAAAACCACTGGCTAACACTAAGCCGATACCGACATAGGTCGGATCGAAGCCAAACACGCGCTCCATCGCCCCCGTAATGGTATTGGCTTGCACCGCGTTAAACACCAAACCAAAAGCGATGATCAGGAAGAAAGCGAACAACACCCCCATCCATCTCTGACCAAGTCCCTTCTCCATATAATAAGAAGGGCCACCACGAAATTGGCCGTTGGTATCACGCACCTTATAAACCTGCGCAAGAGTGGACTCGACCATAGCCGTTGCCATACCCAACATGGCAATTAACCACATCCAAAAGACAGCGCCGGGTCCGGCGGAGCCAATGGCCACCGCTACACCCGCCATGTTTCCGGCACCTACACGGGCCGCCATACTCGTACAGAATACTTGGAATGAAGACAAACCACTTTCACAGCCTTGGCGGCTCATTGTCATGACTTTTAGAGAGTGTTTGAAGTGTGTAAGTTGAATAAATACAAGTCGTAAGGTGAAATAGAGCCCCGCACCCACCAGTCCGTAAACGAGCAATTTGCCCCAGAGCAGTGCGTTCAAAAAGTTTACAATCGTTTCTAACATATTATTTTACTTCTTCCCGTAGCAAATGCCCTCCCCCACCTATACTTAGCGAGGTGCAACATTTGTGGTGAATGAATCCTTCCAAATAAAGGTAAGAATATCGGTAGATTTATTCTTTCAAATTATCCTTCCGTGAATTTACAACATCACGGCTACCGAATTCAACGCAGCAAAATAGCACAGTATTCGAAATTACTCATGTGATCAAGCCTAGGTTTACATTGTTAAATAGCTACAAGCTCACGATCATAAAGCTTAGATAAGTCACTGTTAATATTAAATTAACAATTTAACAAACTTCATTCACATGCGTTAACGACAAACACAAGTTTTAAAATTTGGATGCAGGGCACATTTTTGTAATAAAATTACAAATATAGTAACTCCAAGAAAACATTATTTACTTCCGTCTGCTCTAGTGAGGCTTAATATGACGACAACACATGAGATAAATGCTCTTAAAAAATACGTAAGAGCCACTAACTTCCTAGCCACCTCCCAGATTTACTTAAAGCAAAACGTACTTCATAAGCGCCCACTAGCGCACTCGGACATTAAGCCTCGCTTGCTCGGTCACTGGGGAACGTGTCCTGGTATCAACTTTGTCTACGCGAACGTTAACCGACTCATTGTAAAACATAATCGTCCCTTTATTTACTTAGTTGGTCCAGGACATGGCTTCCCTGCCGTACAAGCTAACTTATTCATTGAAGGCTCTCTAAGCCACTACTATCCAGAAACCATTCCTTATAATGAAACGGGCATTGAGGATATTTGTAAAAAGTTCTCAGCAGCATACGGTTATCCTTCACATGCTAATCCTGAAGCACCAGGACAAATTCTGGAGGGTGGAGAATTAGGTTATTCATTATCCGTTGGCTGGGGCGCAGTGCTTGATAACCCCGATCTTATCGCGACAGTATTAATAGGTGATGGAGAATCAGAAACAGGCCCATTAGCCGCATCTTGGTATGCAAACCGATTGGTATCACCCGCCACCAACGGCGCAGTGTTACCAATCGTGCATATCAACGGCTATAAAATTTCTGGCCCTACCCGTATGGGACGCATGAGCCATGAAGAATTAGATCTTGAATTCCGCGGTCTTGGCTACCACCCCATTATTGTGGACAGCGAAGCGGAAGAAGATATCTACGTTCAAATGGCAACCGCCATGGATACCGCTTATAGCATGATTAATGATATCCAAGCCCGAGCACGTAAAGGTGAAGATATTGTAAAACCTCGCTGGCCAGTGATTTTAATGCGCACAGCCAAAGGTTGGACTGGCGTAAGCGAATATAATGGTAAGAAGTTAGAAGGCAACTGCGAATCACACCAAGTGATTGTCAATAAATGCGCGACCGATAAAGGCCATCTAGCCGCATTGGATAATTGGTTAGCTAGCTACCAGTTCCAAGAGCTCTATCAAATCAATGCTCAAGGTGAACTGATTTTTGATGCGGATATTAGCTCATTGATCCCACCAAAACACTTAGCTTGTGGTCGCCAACATCTCACTTATGGTGGTGAAGTTGTTAGAGCTTTATCCAATCCTGATCTAGAAAAACTCAGTTACGGTCCAGAAGTACCACGCGGACACCGCGGTTACTCCATGCTGAAAATGGGTGAATGGATGCGTGACGCATTCAAACTGAACCGTGATCAACGCAATTTACGCATTTTCAGCCCTGATGAAACCTATTCAAACCAACTGCAAGCGGTATTTGAAGAAACCGACCGTGCATGGCAATGGCCAATTGAAAGCTGGGATGAAGATATGTCTCGCGATGGCCGTGTGCTAGAGCTTCTTTCTGAGAACTTACTATTTGGTATGTTACATGGCTACACAGTAACGGGTCGCCACGGCATGTTCCCAACCTACGAGTCATTCTCGCAAGTAGTTTCATCCATGGCCGACCAATATTGTAAGTATGTTTATGCCAGTCAAGGGGTGCATTTCCGTAAACCTTTACCAGCGTGCAACGTAGTACTTTCTTCATTATTAGAGCGTCAGGATCACAACGGTTACTCGCATCAAAACCCATCGTTCCTAGGTGCGATGTTAGAAAAACATCCAAAGATTATCTCTGCTTATTTACCAGCTGATGCAAACAGCACCTTAGTGTATACCGAACGTGCTTTTGCGGATCGTGACAAACTAAACATCCTAGTCGCAGGTAAAAAAGAGCTGCCACAATGGCTAAGCTTAGATGAAGCACGTAAACAAGCCAAAGATGGTGTCATGGTGTGGGATTTTGCTTCAGATGAAAATCCAGATATCGTCCTTGCTGGCTGTGGTGATTATGTCACTCAAGAATGTATGGCCTCTTTAGTGATCATTCGGGAAATGCTGCCTAGAGTCAGAATCCGTTTTGTGAGCGTCACCGAATTAAGCAGTGATGGTTTAGGTAGCCGTAAATTTAAAGAAAAACCATGGATGATGGATGAAATATTTACTCAAGATAAAGGAGTAGTATTTAACTATCACGGTTATCCAAATACAATCAAAAAGTTAATTTTTGATTACAAAGGAAGCCGCCGTTTTAGAATTAAAGGTTATGAAGAAGAAGGCTCAACAACTACACCATTTGATATGGGTGTGCGTAATGGAACCTCTCGCTACCACCTTGTTATTGATATGGCTTATAAACTATTTCAACAAGGCGTCATTGATGAGACTAAACACGTTTCAATCACAACAGATATGTTGCAAAGACTTGTTGATCACCGTAACTATATTAAAGCACATGGTGTTGACCCAACTGAGATCGAAAATTGGGTTTGGACTCGCTAGCAGTTAATTAAATTAACAAAATAAATACAATTTAAAGGCATCCAAAAGGATGCCTTTTTAACATCTCAAGTTGATTACAGGATGGAGCCCTATAAAAAAACTTCAGACTAAGCACTGGAAAATTTTAACAAATGCAGTGATAATTAACCGCTGGCTACAATACCAAAGGATCCCCACACTAAGTGCTAGCAATGTTTTGCTTAAAACCCGCAAAGCATATTGGTGGAGAATCATAAACAATGGACTTAGAAAAAATGATGAAGAATACATTAAAAGTAGTTTTACTTACATCAATGCTTCCACTTGCTGCCAGTGCATCTCAAGAGTTAACTCCTTGGTATGTTGGTGCAGGTTTAGGCGTTAATAACTATGAACACATTGCAACTGATAACGGCGATGATAACCCATACGCATGGGACATCTTCGCAGGCTATATGTTTAATGACTACTTTGGTGCAGAAATCGGCTATCGTGATCTAGGTAGTGCAGATTGGACCTATGCAGGCATTAGCAATGATGCAGATGTAAAAGGTGCAACTCTTGGCCTAGTTGGCGTATGGCCACTAGGTAACCGTTGGAGCCTGTCTGCTGAAGCTGGCGCAATGTACTACACCTTAGAAAACAACCAACGCGTTGGTAACGTATCAACTTCTTACAGCGAAAACGACTTCGCACCATATTTCGGTGCTGGTGTTGGCTATAACTTCACTGATAACCTGAAGTTACAAGCTAAATACCGTCGCTATGAAAACTTAGATGATAACGCTGGCGCTAACGCTATCGTTCCAGTAAATGCTGACAGCAACTATTGGGGCTTAGAATTAAGCTACCGTTTTGGTACTCCAGCAGCCGCGGCGCCTGTAGCTGCCGCCGTTGTTGCAGCAGCACCAGTTGACTCAGACAACGATGGTGTATACGACGATAAAGATCAGTGCCCAGCAACGCCTGCAACTCACAAAGTTGACTCTGTTGGCTGTACTATCTATGAAAACGTTAAAAAGCAAGAAGATGTAGGTTCTATCCAGTTTGCTAACGATTCTGCAGTAGTGAAGAAAGAGTACTACAAAGACATCGAAAGACTGGCTAACTACCTGAACAAGAACCCAGAATTCACTGTTGAAATCGCGGGTCACGCTTCTAACGTAGGTAAACCAGAATACAACATGGTTCTGTCTGACAAGCGTGCTGACGCTGTTGCTAAGATCCTTGTTGAAAAATATGGCATCAGCCAAAGCCGCGTAACTTCTAACGGTTACGGTATCACTAAGCCATTAGTGGCTGGTGACTCGAAAGAAGCTCATGCAGCTAACCGCCGCATCGAAGCCATCGTGACAACTACTGAAAAACAACCTGTTCTGAAGTAATTGCACTGTTAAGAATAAAAAAGTCGCTGCTTGCAGCGACTTTTTGTTTTTAAGGCATCTACACTACCTAACCTGATGGCGCTAAGACTGATTAAGTGGCATTCACCACTATGTTCAGCAAGAAACGATATAGTTTTACCATTTTTGTAATTTTTTTACATTGATGGTTGGAAAAGTTGGCAAAATCGCTTCTAATAGTCATCAGTTCATTTCTGAGTTTTGACCGCTATCTGAGAAGGATGTTTTTCATGGCAAATACATTAGAGCAACTCAAGTCATACACTACTATTGTGGCCGATACTGGCGATATTGAAGCAATTAAGCGCTATCAACCAGAAGACGCAACCACTAACCCATCACTCATTCTAAAAGCCGCTCAAATCCCTGAGTATAGCGCTCTAATCGACAATGCTATTGCATGGGCTAAATTACAAAGTGCTGATATTGAGCAACAGATTGATGATGCCAGCGATAAACTTGCAGTGAACATTGGCGTGGAAATTCTGAAACTGGTTCCTGGCCGAATTTCAACCGAAGTGGATGCCCGCCTATCCTTTGATAAAGAAAAATCCATTGCAAAAGCGCATAAGCTTGTTCGTCTATATCAAGAAGCAGGAATAGATAAATCTCGCATTTTGATCAAATTAGCCTCAACTTGGGAAGGCATTTGTGCCGCCAAAGAGTTAGAGCAAGAAGGCATCAACTGTAACTTAACCCTATTATTTAGCTTCGCTCAAGCACGAGCCTGTGCTGAAGCTGGCGTGTACTTAATTTCTCCATTCGTTGGCCGCATCCTCGACTGGTACAAAAAAGACACAGGTAAAGACTATGACGCAGTAAATGATCCTGGTGTCGTTTCTGTAACCGAAATTTACAACTACTACAAGCAGCATGGCTATAACACGGTAGTCATGGGAGCAAGTTTCCGTAATATCGGTGAAATCATCGAATTAGCGGGTTGTGACCGCCTGACTATTGGTCCTTCATTACTCGAAGAGCTAGCAAACTCTCAAGTCGCTATTCAACCTAAACTCATTCCTGCCAGCACTACAGTTGCTGCGGGTGAACCTTTAACCGAAGCGCAATTCCGCTGGGACTTTAACCAAGATCCTATGGCCGTTGACAAGCTAGCAGAAGGCATCCGTAACTTCGCCATCGACCAAGGCAAACTCGAAGTCATGCTCAAGGCTAAACTGGCAAACTAAGTATCTTCGGAGACGATTCGATGACTATCTTGACCCAAAGCACAACATGGAAGGCATTAGCAGCCCATAGCCAGCAGATCCCGCATATGCGGGAACTCTTTGCAGGCGATCCTGCACGCTTTAGCAACATGTCGCTTTCTACCTGTGGCTTATTTTTAGATTATTCAAAAAATAGAGCAACACCTGAGACTCTCAACTTGCTGCTGACACTGGCGCAAGAAGCCAAGCTTGACGCTAAAATCAAGGCGATGTTTGCCGGTGATATCATTAACACCACCGAAAAACGTGCCGTTTTGCATACCGCACTACGCAGTACCGCGGACCAATCCATCATTGCCGAAGGTCAAGATATCGTTCCTGAAGTACAGCAAACGCTGAACAAGATGCAGCAGTTTGTCACTTCAGTCACCTCAGGACAGTGGAAAGGCTACACAGGCAAAGCCATTACCGATATTGTCAGTATCGGTATCGGTGGTTCATTCCTTGGCCCTAAAATTGTTTCCCAAGCCTTACGCCCATACTGGATAACAGGTCTCAATTGCCATTTTGTTGCAAACGTCGATGGCACCTCGATCAGTGAAAAACTCAAGCTGCTCGATCCTGAAACCACGCTTTTTATCATGTCGTCTAAGTCTTTTGGTACACAAGAGACGCTGACCAACACCTTAACGGCCAAAGCGTGGTTCTTAGCTAAAGGTGGTTCACAGTCCGATGTCGCGAAACACTTTGTTGCCGTGACCTCTAACGTGGCAAAAGCAACTGAGTTTGGTATTGATGCCGCTAATATCTTCCCAATGTGGGACTGGGTTGGAGGTCGCTATTCTCTGTGGTCAGCCATTGGTTTACCCATCGCTTTACTCATCGGCATGGATAACTTCCGCTCCCTATTAAAGGGCGCGCACCAAATGGATACCCATTTTGCCACTGCGCCTTTAGCGGAAAATATGCCCGTCATCATGGGACTATTCTCACTGTGGTATGGCAATTTCTTTAATGCTCAAAGCCATGTGGTATTGACCTACGATCATTATCTGCGTGGACTTCCTGCCTACTTCCAACAACTGGATATGGAAAGTAACGGTAAATCAGTCACGCTCAATGGTACGCATGTGGATTACAGCACAGGTCCTGTGATTTGGGGCGGCGAAGGCACAAACGGTCAACACGCTTACCATCAGTTGCTGCATCAAGGTACTGCATTAATTCCTGCTGATTTCATTATGCCGCTGCAAAGCCATAATCCTATCGGTGAACACCATGATCAGTTAGCCTCTAACTGCTTTGGACAAACTCAAGCACTCATGCAAGGCCGTACCTTAGATGAAGCGCTTGCTGAATTGAGCAAGAGCAACTTGAGTGATGAAGAAAAGTTACTTATCGCCAAACACAAAGTCATGCCGGGCAATAAGCCAAGCAACACTCTATTAATGGATAAGCTGACTCCAGAAACCTTAGGCGCACTGATTGCGCTCTATGAGCACAGAACCTTTGTCCAAGGCGCCATTTGGGACATCAACTCCTTCGACCAATGGGGTGTTGAGCTTGGCAAAACCTTAGGTAACGACGTCCTCGCCCGTATAGGTGCAGATCAAGAAGCGACTGCGTTAGATGCTTCAAGCAATGGCTTAATCAATCTTTATCGACGGGGCAAAATCTGATCGAACAAAAAGACCAGCAATTG
>NZ_AKZL01000060.1:0-26581 GCF_000282755.1 Shewanella sp. POL2 | reverse complement strand
AGGGAAGGGGCCGCCACAGTAAGCAAAGTCGGTAAAGTAATTGAGATACCAGCAATCATCTTGGCGGTAGAGATTGATCTCCACTGGGTGATAACCGCCGCTCTCATAGCTGTAGTCGGGATCGCGGTAGTTAAAAGTGACGCTGTTGAGGTCAGGGTGATTGAGTGCTGCCAGTTGCCGTTCTAATAATTCATAAAAAGGCTCTGGCAGTGGCAGGATAGTTTCGCGGTGTATTTTCATGGTGGACTCCAAAACAAAAAGCCCGCGAACGACAGGCGTTGCGGGCAGGGTAGGTTGTTGTTAACGACTGAGGCTTGACGTAATGAGTTAGGGTGACGAGCGCGCGGGTTTGATGGCTTGACCCGTTGATTGCGATAGGACTGAAAGCGCTAGAATCGTTAGGATGCTCGCGTGGAATGACGGCGAGGCGGGTTAATCCAAACTCACTTCCACTTGATAGACTTCCATCTGGTAGTAACTGACAAAGTTATCGCTGAACAACTTAATCAGCCCCTGTGATTCCCGTTCCCCAATCCAGCCGCTAAACAGGCTATAGACCTGGTTGCTGTTAAAGCAGATATCGATATCTTTAACCAGTTCAGGGAAGGGATGACCGCGAAAAGCAAAGTCGGTGACGTAGACTAAACGCCAGTGATCTTGTTGTTTCTCAAGCCTGACTTCGACGGGATGAAAGCCACCCGCTTCGGCGCTGTAATCAGGATCGCGAAAATTAAGGGTGATGGCGTTGGCGTCTTTTGGATCGACGTTTGCCAGTTCCTTTTCAATCACTTGGTAAAAACGATCGGGCATCGCTGGCAGTTGGTTACGCTTGATAGTTAATGTCATGGAATATTCCTTATTTAAAAACGGGCATACGCAAGAGCTAAGGCGTAACTGCGCCTTGGCTCTTGTTGTCTATGCGGTTTGAAAACAGTTGTTGGTCGAGCGGTTTAACGTGAGTCGCTATGGGCTACTTGCTAAGGTTTTTGAGCTGGGAGATTAAAGTTTGGTGGTTATGTTTAACGGATTAGTACTGGCTTACGATAATGAATGGGTTATTGAGTCAGGGCGAAGTTGCTGGTGGTCAGTGGCTTAGCTTTGGTTTAGTTTCGGTTTGATAAATCGCAATATACAAATAGCCGTAACTGCCAAGTGTGTCGGCCTCACAGGTAAAGCCGGCGTGTTCAATGCTCACGCAGTGCTGCTTGGTGGCATCAATCTCGCCTTCGGCCACCAGCCGCTCAAGCTGTTTAACCATAGCGGGAAAGGCCTCGACAAATTGTTGTTTAATTGCTGGTGGAAATTCACCGACAAAACTTGCGCGATCATGGAGATAATCCAAATGCAGGCCGCGTAAAATCAGCCTTGCACCAAAGCGGGGGGACACTTTACGGGGCAGGCCCCAAGTGTGCTCAATATCAAAAAGTTTAAGCGTTGTCATAGTGACCTCGATGGTTGAAAAGAACTTTAGGGAGTAGGGGCTCGTTAGCTGACTAGTAAGAGCGGTTAATACTGCCGACTAGTCGAGTGGGTGATGACATGTAACGGTCTTTAGGTGTGTACGCTCCAATTGGGCTGTTCATTACTGCCATGGTTAAAGTACACGCCGTTGATCACCCTTTGCCATTCTCCTGTTGGCACACCATAACTGTCACAGGGGCAAACATAGCGGCAAAAGGCAATTTCCTTGGGTAAGTGTTCAACCACATCACGGTGAAACACACTTAATACAGTTTTATGCAGCTTTGGATTCGGCGCCACAATCGGCTTGCCTATCACTTGGCCCATGGCATTAAGTGGCCGCACAAACATCGGCAAAATTAGCTCAACCGCTAAGCGGTTACGCAGTTCCGGAAACGCGGCGCAGGCTTCGGCAACGCAGGCCTGTGAAAAGCTATCGGTAAATTCAATCATGATGAACTCCTTGATTTGGCGTTATAGGTTTAAACGCTGGCTAGAGTAAGCCGCACTCAGCAAAGGACACTGGCGTGCGGCCAACCACGATATGGTCAAGTACGCGCACATCGATAAGCGCTAATGCATCGGTTAACCGTTGAGTGATGTGCTTATCTGCTGCTGAAGGCTCAGACTCCCCGGAGGGATGGTTATGGGCAAAAATCACCGCCGCCGCATTGACAGCTAACACCGCCTTAACCACTTCCCGTGGATAAACACTGGCAGCATCTAAAGTGCCAAAGAACAGCTCTTTAAACTCCAATAATTGATGCTGATTATCGAGCAGCATTACCGCAAACACTTCCCGCTCATAACCACCGAGTTTGTAAGTTAAAAAATCCTTAGTAGCTTGAGGGTTGGTATAGGCGTCCTTCTTCACATAGCGTTCGGCAATAATATTGGCGGCAGAGGCGAGAACCTCATCGGCAGTTTGCGGCCACTGAGTCACATGCTTGTGGGTGGTTTCGTGTAGAGCAGCTTTAGTGTGCATAGCTTTTGTTGACATATCAGGCTCCTTGAAAGCGTTAATGGGCTTATGCACAGGAGTGATATATATCTGAAAAGATTTGGAAAAAGTGTAATAGATAAGCATTAATGAAGTGGTCAATGTCATGATGCTATATCAAAAAAGATTTAAACAAGGCGGGTTTGGATATTACTTAGAAAAATTTTACTACCAGTAAGAACATGAGTCATCGATAGAGTTTGAAGCTAATCAACCTATCCTTATTGTTAATTTTTCTCTATTGATTCAAACGTCATAAAAATTATTATTCATTACACTTGATTTATACATTTCTAGTGTATACATTTGAGTGAAGTTTAAATGGAGGTACAGGATGCAAGAAAAATATGGCATCAGCGATCTGGCAAGATTGCTCGACTTTCCAGTTAGAACGATCAGGTTTTATCTGCAAAAGGGGCTGATTAAAGGGCCTCATGGCGCTGGTCGTGGAGCCTGGTACGACACAGAACATGTTGAGCAATTGCTAAAAATTAAACGTTGGCAAAGTGCGGGGCTGTCTTTAGAGCGAATTCAAGAATTACTGAATTATGCAAATGAACCTGATTTGCCTGATATGCAACCAAAAGCAGGGGACATGCGTGTAATTAGTCATTTGTATCTGGGCCAAGGGCTGACACTAATGATTGACCCAGTTGCGGCAGGTGTGAGTAGTGAGCAGCTAAGGATGTTAGTTCCTGCAATGATAAGTAGCTATCAGCAGGTTATGCAGTGCTCTTTGCCTAAAAATAATGGTGGGGTGGAAAATGAACAACAATGTGATGAATAACATAGCGCTAGGTAATTCTGAAGGATTTGGGTTTAATCATGACATTGTTTTAAAGCACAGTTTAGTTAATGCGCAACTGAATGGAGCTATCAGTGAAGTCGAATTGGTTCACGAATTTGTAAATCGTGAAACTTGCCCTATTGAAGCCATATTCTCATTTACGTTACCACTAGATGCGGTCATTTTAGGGTTATCTATGGCGATTGGTGAGCGTCAGTTCACAGGTGAAGTGACGCCAAAAGCTATCGGAACTGATAAATACGAAGGTGCCATAGCAGAAGGTGACAGTGCAGTATTACTGGAGCGGTTGAATGATGGGTTATATTGTCTCAATGTTGGTAATTTGCTACCTAATGATGACGTTACCATTTCTATTCAATATGCCCAAGTCCTGAACTGGCAAGACCGTAAACTGCGGTTTTATTTTCCGTGTACAATTGGTGACCGTTACGGACATCAGCGATCAGCAAATTTACAAGATTATCAACAGATTGAGCACACACTAGATAATGGCGCACGCTTAACATTTAATCTGACGGTTAATGGTGAATTATCTTCCTCATTAGTTACCAGTCCAAGTCATTCATTAACAGTAAAACGAGAAGAGAATTCTTTAATTTTATCAGGGGATAGGGTTATTCCTGATAGGGACATCATAATTACACTAGAAGCATTACCTTCATTTACTGGCGAAATTCTAGTTGAAAAGAGTACTTTTGGGTTGCAGTACTGCGCCAACCTGCTATTACCATCCTCAGATAACCACAATGAGTCAGCTCAGTGCTTCCAGTTTATTGTTGACCGTTCAGGTTCAATGTGCGGAGATGCCATTGAGCAGGTACGTAAGGCCTTCGTCGCAATTAAAACACTTCTCAAGCCATCAGACTGGTTCAACATCATCTCCTTTGGGTCTCAAGCACAAAGTTTGTTTCCATCCCCTGTTCCTGCCGATAGTGAGCATCTTGCAAAACTTCATGCATACATCAACCAGCTAGATGCCAACATGGGGGGAACTGAAATTGCAGCAGCATTAAACTTGGCTCGCAAAACTGGACGGCATGCAGAATTTGCGACGCAAATGTTGCTGATCACTGATGGTGAAGTGTGGGATACCGCGGCAATAATCGCGGATGCAACAAAAGCAAATATACGATTATTCAGTGTGGGCGTGGGTTCTGCAGTAAACGAAGCTTTTCTGAATAAATTGTCGCGCAGTACTGGCGCTTCAGCCATCTATGTATCCCCAAACGAGTCGATGGCAGATGCGATTGTGGGACAATTTAAACGATGCCGTCAGCCAGAGATAACAGATCTTAAAATACATTGGCCGATACCAATTAATAAGCAAGTTGATAAACAGTTACTGTTTACGGGTGATGGATATCAATGCTATGCCACATCTGAGACCGAAATATCACCAAAAACCTACGTGAATATTGAAATTATGCAGCAAAATCAGGTAATCCCGGTAAGGCAGTTTCGAGGGATTGGTACTGGAACTCTGTCACGTCTGGCAGCTTACCAAAGATTGCCGAGCAGCAAGAAACCTGAGGAAATTGCCGTTAAGTATAGTTTGCTTTGTGAGCAAACCTGCTGTGTGTTGGTCGCCGTACGTGACCAAAAAGCTGACGGTTTACCAGAGTTGCGAACTATAAGGCACACTCGTGCAGCCGGTGAAGCGGGGTTTGGTTCGGTAGGGGCAGGGGTTGTATCTCTTTGTTTTGCCGCGCCAGTGTATAGCAGTTCAGTGCTTGATTGCCTTGATATCCCAGCATTTCTACGCAAACAGGACGTAACGTTTGTAGATGATATTGCTGAACCAGTTGATAGTGATATGACTGCAATCGCCAATTGGCTAAAGATTTTCAACAAAGCTGCGTCCAATGGTTCGTTGGAATTGAGTTTTGCTTGTATTAAATCATTAGGCATTGATTTGCAGAAAATCTTGATGATTGATATGAATTTTTATCCTGACATACCGGAAAAACTTCTAGTGTTTGAAATCCTACTAGCATTCCTTGAAGTATCTAATGCTGGAAGAACTGGTCGAAAGTTAAGGCATTGGTTACAGCAACAACATGTTATTGATCAAGTCGATCCCGATATTGCGATAGATCTTCGTGCTAATCTAGCCTTGCATCTAACTGATAGTTGAACGGTAAAAAGCCTTTTCGCCCGGAATATACTAAATAGTCATTATAATCATTCTCTTACGAAGGATTCTTTTCTATGGACTTGTTTGTGGGAATGCTTGTTCGATTCATGCCTTTGATTCTCATCATTGCTTTGTTGCTTGTAATTAGGTTCGTTATTCTTAAGCCTGATTATGATGCTTTTAAGGCATATAAGGAGAAGATGAAAAATGAAAAAACTTGGTGGGATTTTACTGATGAATAGAACAGGTATTAAATTGATTTACCTCTCGTTTTTTGGCTGTAAAAACTTGTATTTTTGTTGGAAATACCAATCTCAAACATTCACGTTATGAAGTCAAAGAGATATCATGCCACCCAATGGTTTTTAAGCTTAATTTAGTATTTCGTGTCAACACCAGCCTGCCGCGCTGGCTAGTGTGAATAACTTTAATCGATTTCGGTTGAGAAGTTTCATCGCGAACTGACCGCCGATTAGAGTGCAACCCACTTTTAGCTTAACTGCGCCGAGGTGTTGCTTGCGAAAATTAAAGTTGAGCGTTTAGCGATTTGCCCTCTGAAAAAATTAGGTAGTGAAGAAGACGTCAGTATGCAAGCTGTTTATAAAAGGGAACTAATATGGATTTTGTGAAGCGGAACTACATGTACCGGGAAGATGATGATTTACAGTTTCTTTCCCTTTGCACTCATAAGCAACTGACACCACTTGTTAAATATTTGACGAAAGAAAAAACTGGTAAACTTAGAACCACTGAGACACTAACGACTAACCCAAGGTTTAAAAAGAATAAGCATGACTTGGCGCTAGTATGGCAAGAGATCTGCGCTGAATTGCAAACTTTTGGTAATTCAACAGTGATGAATCTTATTACCGGAAAGGGGGGAACCTATCTCAATTTACTGCAATATACTGCACGTTCAATTGGCTGCTCGGTCAGTGCTAAAGATAAAGATAGTGCTCTTGCAATTGAAAAAGCTATTGTCGCTAAGGTCATGAAATTGCAATTGGACAAGATGACGCAAGCTGATCGTTCGGCATTTGTCGAGAGAATGAGTAAAGATTATCAATGCAAGATTGATAATGCGCTTGACTGGAGCAGCAAAGATTTCGCTATTGTAACTAGGGTCCTTGCATCGGCATTTGGTGGTGCTGCGGTTGGTGCGGCACTAGTGCCAAGAGTGCTTATGATACCAAGTCCATTGGGAGTATTGGGTGGGATTTTTGGTGTATTTGCCGATGCCCCAAATGTTAACGTTACTTTACCCTGTGTTATTCATATTGCAATGCTCCGAGAACTGCGACGTAACGATAATCCATTCAAATAAGATCTGCTAAACAAGGAGTTGTAATGATAAGTAATACAATTAGAACAATAATGGTACCAGATTGGGACAAGGTTGATCCGGAAATCATTGAGCTAATTAAGTCAGGTCACATGCGGTTGCGCGAGGGTATTGTTTACTGGTCAAAAGGCAAGAAATTAATTGATGGTGCAGGGAGTATTGTTAAGCATTTACCATTCAAGGAGATGACCGTAGATCTTAGTGAGGGGGTTAACGTAGTAGAGCTCGCAAAAGCAAGCGCTGCAGTTAAGCAAAGTATGTTTCTTGCCGCTGGCTTATCGACAGGAATCATTCTTGGTGCGATTGTTATCCAAACGGTATATTTATCGAAGAAACTGGAAAAAATTCAAGCATCCATCGACAAGATAGCCGTAGAAATTCAAACACAAAATCAATTGTTTTATCTTGAAAAACTTTCGTCTTATATTGGTAGTGTAATGGCTGCACATGAGTTGCTAGGTATTTATCAAGAACATGATCCTATACCTGAGATTATAGCTCCTTTGTTGGTCACTTTGGCGCAGCAACGGAATGAGCTTTGTACCTTTTTGATGAAATTGATCGGGTGGATCGAGCAGGGGAATAATCGAAATGGTAAAAATACCATAACCCAAGAACATGCAGCTTTAATAATTGATTTTATCACTCATGTTTTAGATATGATGCCCAAAGCTATTTATATTGAGTCAACTCTTTACACTAGATTAGGTCATTACCATCATGCGGATACCTTAGTCGAAACTGCTGGAGCTAAATATACCATGGTGCTCCAAGCTTATCGTGGTTGGGCTAGAGATTCTTACGACAATTTATTGACTGGTTTATCATCTAGCCACAATAATCGATTATTAACTAATAAGTTTAATGACATAAAAAGCTTACTTAACTCATTGGAAAACAAGATTTTGCTTGGTAAAAATGAGCAATTGAATCAGCAAGATGAGAAGCTGGTTATTGCTTTACCAGTGTAAGTCACTCGTAAAGTGGCATAATTCTGAAGATATAGTACAAGTCATTTCTATTGCTCTTACTGAGTTTAAGATGCTATTCCAAGTACCATATTCACTTAATTCAATGAGGAAAAACCAGCTATAACCCAGTAATAAAACGAACCTTAGTATAGCTATGCCATACGCGAAAGGCACAATCGTGTACAAGCATTATAGATAATTGTTGAAAGTGGCTTTAGTTATTATTGTATCAAAGAACACATTACCAAGAGTTCAGCATGACACCAAACAAAAAGCTAATTCGAATAAAAGATGTGATTGACAGCACTGGCTTAGCCCGTTCAACCATTTACAAGTACGTCGATAAAGGTATTTTTCCTAAAGCTTTGACATTGGGCCTTAGAGCCGTTGCATGGGTAGAAAGTGAAATACAAGGGTGGATTTTGGCAAGCTTTAGGGTAATTAATTGTTAGGTAGTAATCGATATCAACCAAAATGAAAAACAAAGAGCTGTAATAGGCAATATTGATTCAAATGCATTGAAAAATGGTTGTTTTTCTGTAAATTATCAAACGCTACAAGTCTGACGAACAACAGCCAGCATGGCATGTTTGCTTTTACTATTGAAAAATTTAAATGTTGGTTTAGGGATGAACATAATTAACGAAAAAGTGTTGGTTAGTTGGATTGGTGGCAACGATTTAGAATCAAAGGCGAGTAAAATGACTGGCCCTATATGGGCGACAGTATCTGATGTTACCTTTGATAGGCTTGAGCTTATTTACAATTATCCGTCGGATCTAGTTACTCCATACCTTGAACTACTCACTGGCAATCTGAGTTGTCCAGTCAACGCCCGTAAGGCCGATTTATCCTCGCCAATTAATTTTGGAGAAATTTACCTCGCTGCAGAACGGCTACTGGACGTTATTAGTCGTGAAACCATTGCACTGTCTATTTTATTGAGTCCGGGTACACCTGCTATGCAGGCTGTATGGATATTACTCGGTAAAACTCGATTCGCCTGCAACTTTTATCAAGCATCAAAAGAACAAGGCGTTAATATTGTAGAAATTCCTTTTAAGCTCACTGCTGAATATATTCCTTCGATGACTAATCTAGCCCCTACTGAATTTGGGCAACTTGGTCTATTGGACTCTGATGCTGATCCTGCCTTTGATGACATTATTACCCTTGATCCTGAAATGTTACTACTTAAAGCCAAGGCACAAGTTTTAGCATCGCATGAAGTATCTGTGCTGATTTGTGGTGAGAGTGGTACCGGCAAAGAGATGTTTGCTCGGGCAATTCATAATGCAAGTGCGAGAAGGGATAAACCATTTGTTGCGGTCAATTGTGGCGCATTTCCCTCAGAACTTATTGATTCAATACTTTTTGGTCATAAAAAGGGGGCTTTTACTGGTGCGGTTTCAGATAAGGTAGGAGTTTTTGAATTGGCACATTCAGGTACTCTTTTTTTGGATGAGTTTGGCGAGCTTGATAGTTCAGCCCAAGTCAGGCTACTTAGAGTATTACAAGATGGTAAATTCACTCGCTTGGGAGATAGTAAAGAACGTAGCAGCAATTTTCGTTTGATCACAGCAACTAATCGAGACTTGATGGCTGACATTTCCAAGGGTAGGTTCAGGGAGGATTTATTCTATAGGGTTGCCATTGGTGTGTTGTCCTTACCACCTCTAAGGTCTCGACAAAGCGATTTAGACCATCTAGCAGATCAGTTTACCGCCATGCTCACACAAGAATACCCTTCTCTAGGTGGTAAAAAAATTTCCACTGCTGCAAAAAAAATTATCAGTAATCATCGTTGGCCTGGAAATATCAGAGAGCTGAAAGCAACGATTCTTAGGGCAGCCTTATGGTCTGAAACTGCCGTATTGGAAGACGTTGATATACGCAGGGCGATACTTTCGACGCTCCAAAATAGTGAGAGCATTCTCGAAAGAGATATATCAAAAGGTGTTGATATAAAAAGTATTATTGATCTAGTAGAGCGACACTATTTAGAACGAGGATTGGCATTTACGTCAGGGAATAAACGTAAAACGGCGTTGTTACTCGGTTACAACAATCACCAAACTTTAAATAATCGCCTTAAAAAACTCGGCCTAGAAAACGACAATGACTAAATTGGCATAAAAGTCGCTATATGGGTTTGACCCTGAATTAAGCCAGGGATTGCAATTCAACATAAGGAGCTCCACTGTGACACAATTAACGGCAATACAACCACTCTCACGTAAAGATAAACTCTCACAGCTAATGGCTGAGATGAATGTTGGTCTGTTAGAGCGAAAAGAACAAATTAAGCTGATTTTACTAGCCGCGCTTGCTGGTGAGCATGTTTTGCTTGTAGGTCCTCCGGGCACCGCAAAGAGTGAACTGGCCAAACGGCTAAAAAATATCTTTGTTGAAGCGAGTTATTTTGAGCGTTTGTTGACACGTTTTTCTGTCCCAGAAGAAGTCTTTGGGCCTCTTTCTATTCGTGCATTAGAGGATGATAGGTATGTTCGTTTAACTAGTGGTTATCTACCTGATGCATCAGTAGCTTTTATTGATGAAATCTTTAAAGCAAACAGTGCCATTTTGAATAGTCTTTTAACCATATTAAACGAGCGAGAATTTGATAATGGTAATCGTCGATACAAGGTGCCCTTAATTTCGGTTATTGCTGCGAGTAACGAGTTACCTGAAGGTGAGGAGCTTTCTGCTTTATATGATCGCTTTATGTTACGTAGTTTTGTCGGTCCATTGTCTGATAGTTCATTTAGCGAATTATTGCAGCTTTCAGCTGAAAAATTTGAGCCTGAGCTGAATATCCGACTCAAGTTAGAAGATCTTACTGAGGTGCAGCAGTTAGCTGACAAGGTTACCCTGAGTTCTTCTGTGCTGGCATTGTGTAAAGAGTTTCGGGCCTATTTAAACCGAGAGAATATTTACGTTTCGGATAGACGTTGGCTCAAGTTGATAAAACTGATGAAGGTATCAGCATTCACCTCTGGATTGACGCAAGTGAGTAACTATGATGCATGGGTTTTACCTCATTGTCTGTGGAATAAGCCGGAGGAGTTTTCTGGGCTGCAAGATCTCTATAATCAAGCTGTAGCCATCAATGGTGATTTTACCGATGAACGTGCATCAAGTTTAGTGACAACTTGGGAAGGGAGACTAAAGGCTGATAAGTCACAACAAAAGCAGAAAGTAGACAACAAAGGTCGGCCACTGTTTATTAATGATAAAGGTAAGCAGACATTACAATCCTCTGGAGAAGTCCAAAAAACAAATGCTAAAGGTGAAGTTCTCTATTGGGATGACTATGACAATAAAGAGACAACTTCAAGTCGCGGGCGTTATAGCTCTTCATTAAATGCAATTATGATTAATCAAGCATTTAAACCCGTTATGGAATCAATTAGTTATTCTGAAGACCATATTAAGGGGCGTGTTGCAGGCGTAGAAGAAATTCTGGCGAAGATAAAAAACCACATTAACGCTTTAAGCAAACAGCGAGAAGATGCTAAGACAGTATTTGAAAGCCATCTTTGGTTAAATCCTGAACTGCTTTCTAAAGTGATTGCGAGTTTAGATAACGCCCTTGAATACAGCCATAAATTATCCAATCGTCTGGTAAAAGTGAAACAGGGCTTTGAAGCCTTGCCACGGGAACAAGAAGTTGATTTGTCGGACACTAGCATTTCAGTTGATGCAGTGTTAGAGGGTGAACTCTGTGAATGAACAAAAACCAACACAGCAGGCTCCTGCACTTAATATTTTAGCTGGTTTGGAGCGGCAGTTAGTTGATATTGATTTATTACCTGATTCGTTGGTGCCAGCTGTAGTTACCCTTCCAGGAGGCGATTTATCTACTCGCTGTATGACTATCGCATTATTGCGAAATCAGTTGTTGGAGGGAGAGTCATTGTCACAACCTTGCCCTTGGTTACCTGAGGCAGTTCAGCAAAACATTGTTAGTCTAATTAGCCGTTCAGGTATTGCAACTTATTGTCAAAATAATCCGCAAGTCACCGATGCCTTGATACTGGATTTACTATCTGCTCTTGAAGGTGCGCAGACAAGAGCATTAATCCTTGCTCGGCAATTAGCTCAAATCAAATATAAGCAGGCGCTAGAAGTGCTGAAAGAGGAATTCGCCGCTATCCAAATTAAACGCAATTCAGCCAAACTTAAAAATTCACTTGTTCTTTCAGATGCAAAAAAACTTGAATGTCAGCTCCAGGCTGAATTAGAGGCCTGGTTGCAGTTAATTAATGCTAATGGACAACATCCATTTGCATTGCCATCAGTTTGGGCCGAAAGGTTGGAAGTCTGGCAAATACTTTCAGAGATTTTTGATGATTTAGGTGTGGTCACTGGTCTTGGTTGGGGCCTATCGAAAGGAATGCTGCAAAGCCATGGTTGGATGAACATGGTGCGATTACAGAAGCTGGTCGAGCAAATCCCACAATTGCGTGAAGTGATTGAAACCCTGGGGCGCATGAAAGATTGCGACGGTGAGCCCGTGATTGAAGAAATTATCTCTAAGATGAGCGTAACGAAAAAGCGCGATAAAGAGATTTCTATGCCGCTTGTGCCAATGGAAACCAAAGGGATCACTCGTTCTGACTCAATCAGTCGAATGTTGCCTCAAGAAGCGGCTTTTTTGGGACATCCAGTCCTTAAAAAACTTTGGCATGCCCGGCGAGCTGAGCATGCATTGCTCAGTTATGCTGTTGAAGGCACGGACGTCATCACTGAAGAAGTTACATTTGAGCAAGAGGTTAAGGAAGAAAAAGCCGGCTTCAAAATAAATCGTAACCGTGGTCCCATGATTGTTTGTCTAGATACTTCTGGTTCCATGCAAGGAACACCAGAGAACGTTGCCAAGGCGCTGGTGTTGCAATGTATCAGTGTGGCTAAAACCGAAAAACGTGCTTGTTATGTTTACCTATTTGGTAGCAGGGGAGAAGTGACAGAAATGGAGCTGACACCCGATGCTGAGGGCTTAGAGCGGATGATACTTTTTCTGTCCATGTCATTCGGCGGCGGTACAGATGCAGAGGGGCCACTTAATTTGGCTCTTGAGCAAAGTGATAAGAATAAATGGCATCAAGCAGATATATTGCTCGTTAGCGATGGTAAGTTTGCTGTGTCTTCAGGACTAACCCGTAAAATTAGTCATCGTAAGGATAATAGCGGATTGAGTATTCATGGGATTGTTATTGGGTCGAGTTTGTCGCCGATGGACAAGATCTGTGACCCGTTGCATCAGTTTTCAAGTTGGTTAGACCTGCAAAATAACGTATATCAGTGATAAGGGAGCATGTGTGACAAAAGCTAAAGATAATTTTGAAAAGGCAATTCAAGATGCTGAATGGATTTTAGAAGCCTATGACCATTTAAACAAAATTGAAGGTAGGGAAAGAGAACCTGAGGAGCTTAAGCGGGCTGCATTGATCATGACCTTAACCGCTTGGGAAACCTATGTCGAAGATGTCATTGAGGAAAAGTTGACAGCAGATTTGAGAACCCTGGCTGGCTCGAATGTTGGAAAATTTATTACATCGACACTGGAAAAAGAGCTTTGGTATTTCAATACGCCTAACTCCAAAAATACTAAGGGAATATTTGAGCGTTTTTTATACATAGATGTGACAGAGAAATGGACCTGGATTGATGGTGATATTGAGCAAGTTAAATCCAAACTAAACCAATGGATAAAAAAGCGAGGTGAAGCAGTTCATCGGTCTATTAATGACAAACAAGCGACTCATTTAGTAAGCCGGCCAGATATGAAAAAATGCCTGACTTTTTTTAAAAAACTCGTAGAAACAACAGATTTAGCTATTGAATCAGCATAAAATGAGTAACTGTAAATGAGCATGAAAAGGTCAAACCGTAATAAAACTAATTGCCAATTAATCAGTAAGTAACTAGTTACATTATTGGTTGTAGAAGCCTTGTCTTGCCATGCTACCTTAGCTCGAAAAATACTGCGAAAGTCAACTTGATTGTGATGAATATCAAAGTGCTTAAAGCTTTCGTGAAAAAATACCAATTGTAAGTATTCAATGCACTGATTTTATTGTTAAATGTTTTTACGGTCAGCCATACAGTGGATTGTGGCCCATTTAGGGCGAATAGACGTTAGGAAATCAAAGGGAAATGAAAAAAAAGAATGCAATTCTGATTTTAGAAGCTCCATGGGAGTTGTCTGAGTCAGACCAAAATACAGTCAGTGTTTTACCCTTTTTTCAAGGGTTGGAGCGATTGAGAGGGAATTTTGATCTGTTTCACTCTCACTTCTACGAAGCTAAAAGTTTTGAAATGGCGCTTGATAACCTCACAAGGGTGCAATATGACCGCTGTTACGTGTATATCGCATGTCACGGAGCAGGTAAGCGCCTACACAACATGAATATGGCTAACGCGTTAAAGATTATCCAAACTAAAGCGAAACAAAATAATATCTTAGGTGTGGTCATCGGTTCGTGTTTGGTGGGCAATAATACTGACATCATGGGGGAATCAATGAAAAATTCTCCCATTGTTTGGAAGTTTGGTTACCGTTGTGAAGTCAATTGGCTGGACGGCACCCTCATGGATCTTGAGGTCTTCGATGCCTTGTTAAAGGCGAGAGAGCCTGATTTCTCAGATGAAAACGCGCTACTGCACCGTTTCCAATCCGCATTTAGACACTATGCCCCTCATGCAATTATTGGTAATCACCCTAATGGTGAAGGTTGCTCAATTGCTGACGGCATTTCTTTGGTGATCCAAGCCAGAGGTCAAGGTCATGTACCAATGGATTACAGCGAATGCCTATTTAATGATAACTGCGAGTAATTTGTGCGAATATTTGTGAATAAGAGCAACCTGTTATAGTAAGTTGCGATACCATATGGGCTCGCAGTTTGGTTAGCTTAAAAAGGTAAGTAATTAATGGTGCAACAGCAGTATTTAGCACAATTAGGTTTCAAATTTGGCAAAAACGGTGCCCATTCCGCACGTAGTATGATGATTGAAGAACTCAAAGTTCTGCTATTTTCTCGTGATCAAGATGCATCTAAAGCCGACTATGAGAGTGATATTGTCAGTTTTAACATTCTGCATAAGCCTACTGAAAAATCACGTAAGTTAACATTTCGCCACTTGGTAGACTTGTATGGGTTGGATAATCAAATCCTTCTGTTTAGTGTCTTTAGAAAATGGTGGGAGTTGCACGAGGATACTCAGGCTGTGCTAGCACTGCAGTTAGCCGTTGCAAGAGATCCGCTTTTGCGAGCGTCAATTGATGTCATTCTGCCGCTTGAAGCTGGCGAGCACTTGCCTAGAGAGAAGATGGAAGCCTTTCTCGCAAAAGATGACCCCGATCGTTTTAGCCCCGCGTCTCTAAAGTCATTTTCTCAGAATATTAACGGTACTTGGACGCAGGCGGGATTTCTCTCCGGGCGCGCAAAAAAATACCGCGAGATACCCAAAGTTAGTTTCGTCAACGTCGCCTACGCGCTCTTTTTAGCCCATTGTGAAGGACTAAGCGGCCAACGTATGTTCGATAGTCAATGGTGCCGGATGTTGGCACAAGACAAAGAGCGATTATTTGAGTTAGCGCATCGAGCTTCTTTGAGAGGTTTGATTAAATTCAAACAAGCAAGTGAGGTAGTTGAAGTGACTTTCCCTCACATAACACTACCAGAGGCATAAAACATGTCTGACCGTTTATCTAAGTTATTGTCGAGTTTTGAGAGCCATATCAGCATCCCTTGGCCCAAAGCTGTATCTGGTGACGAACGCTCTATTTTCTTGGTTTATAACAAACAAGATGAACTCAAACTTCGCGCGCGCGTTGAAGAATTTGAACAAGCATCAACAAAACATAACCATCCATGGATGTTACTTGACCTGACCAATGCATTTGAACGTTGGATGGCAGGCCAAGATTATAAAGACGTTTATTTTGAAGACCCTGAATATCTAAAAGGGTTGTACGGCGATTTCGCTGATGAACTCGTAGAACAATTAATCGAACAAGTTGAAGCCAATCAATCGGCTGATGGTGTAGTTGCACTGCTAGGCTGTGGAACGTTATTTGGTTTCGCTTCAGTTTCAGGCATTGTTGGGGCGCTTGCTGAAAAGGTCGAAGGGCGCCTCGTTGTCTTCTTCCCTGGCGAAGTTGAAAACAACAATTATCAACTATTAGATGCAAAGGACGGCTGGGGTTACCACGCTACAGCCATTTCTGCTACTGCTTAAGGAATAGCCATGCTCAACCGTGACATTTTTATCAATGATCCACTTAACAGTCGTTTAGCCAATAATGGCGTTGCCCAAGTTAAAGATGATGTATCTAAGGGCGCATTGGATACCTTGGAATATGAGCTGAGAACTTTCGTATGTGATGGGGCATACGAACGTGGCTTAGATAAGATTCTGAGTAACTATCTGTCAGCGTTTGAAAGCAACAGTGAACAACCGGCAGTGTGGATTAGCGGCTTTTTTGGTTCAGGTAAATCACACCTGGCAAAAATGTTACGGACATTATGGACCAATCAAAAGCTAAATGATGGCAGTGATGCTCGCTCAACCGCTGATCTCCCTGAATCAATCGCTTCACAGCTAGACAAGTTATCGTCAATTGCCATCACTAATGGTGGCCTGTATGCCGCATCAGGCACATTAGGTGCAGGAGCCGGAGACCGAGTTCGTTTGGCTTTGCTTGGGATTATTTTTCGTTCTGCCGGCTTACCAGAACAATACCACTTAGCACGCTTTGTCATGTGGTTGAAGGCCGAAGGCGTTTATGAACAAGTTAAAGCAACGGTAGAAGTTAAAGCGAAGAAAAAAGAAGGCATCGATACTTGGACAAAAGAACTATCAAACATCCATGCCTCACCGGTTCTACACGATGCTGTTTTGCAAGCAATTCCCAACATGGCGACAGATTTAAAAGAAGTACGTGAAATTATGCGTGCGCAATACACCATTGTTGAAGATGTGACCAACGAGCAGATGGTCGATGCCATTGTCGACGCTATTTCACATGATGGAGAACTGCCGCTTACTTTGGTGGTACTCGATGAAGTCCAGCAATATATCGGCAGTAATACTCAACGCGCATTTGATGTGCAGGAAGTCGTTGAAACTTGCAGTGGCGCAAGCGCGCTAAAATCAAAGCTACTGTTTGTCGCCACAGGGCAGAGTGCATTGACCGGGATGACCAACCTGCAGCGTTTGATGGGGCGTTTCCAGGTACCTGTTCAACTGGAAGATACCGACGTAGATAAAGTTATTCGAAAGGTCGTGCTTCAGAAGAAAGAGTCAGCCAAGTCAGAAGTACAGACAGTTATTAATCAAAACTTAGGTGAAATCTCACGCCATTTACGTGGTAGTACCATTGAACATCAACGTGACGATGAAAAATGGATGGTACCAGATTATCCATTACTTCCTGTGCGCCGCCGTTTCTGGGAGCGTATTCTGCCTGCGTTAGATAAAACTGGCACTGGCTCCCAATTGCGTAATCAATTGCGTGTTGTACATGAGGCGTTAAAGACGACGGCGAACGAGCGTTTGGGCTATGTCGTTCCTGCGGATTTTCTCTACGATCAAATCGCCAATAACTTGCTAACCAATGGCGTGATTTCCAAAGATATCTATGAAACCATCAGCCGTAAACGCGGCGGTGATGCCGACGAGCAGTTGCAAGGGCGCTTATTAGCATTGATATTGTTAATCAGCAAGTTACCCACAGAGATGGAATACGGCATCTATCCAACGGTGGATACGTTAGCTGACTTGTTACTGGAAGATCTGAATAACGATAAACATGCGCTGCGTCCAATTGTGCCTAAAATGCTTCAAGTATTGGAAAACGAACATTTAGTCATGGCGCGTGAATCTGATAATGGCCGTGAATACAGCTTGCAGACCATAGAAAGCCAAGCCTGGTACGAAGAGCTACATCGTCAAGAAAATGATCTTTTGGGTAATGTCGCAACGCTTGAGTCTTATCGCAGCAAAGAGATCCAAAGCTATATTCGTAAACAGGTGGCACAAGCGCGTATTACCCAGGGGGAAGTTGCTGAGTCGAGAATCATTACAGCCTCTTTCGATGCTGAACTACCTGCTGATTCAGACAAACGTATTTACGCTTGGGCGCCGGAACAAACCGAAAAGCAATTTAACGACTTGTCTCGCGGTGATGATCAAGATCATGCCACCATCTATATTTTTGTTCCGACGTCGTATCGCTCTGAATTACAACAGGCGATTGTTGGTTTAAAAGCGGCGGAAAATACCTTAGAAATCCGTGGCGGTGCCACCACAGAGGCGGGAAAAGCGGCAAAAGAAGCGATGGAAACCCGCTTAAGAACGGCCGAAAAAAATAAGAAGAAGATTCTAGAAGAGATTTTTTCCGGTATTCAAGTGCGTCTTGCTGGTGGCCAAGAGGTCGAAGGGGATTCGCTGGCTGAGCAAATTCAAAATGCCGGTGAAATCGCCTGCCAACGGTTATATCACAAATTCAAAATGGCCGACGATCGCGGCTGGGCAAAAGTCTATGAGCTTGCCACTAGCTTAGGTGATCCAAATGCACTCGAGACAATTGGTTATGTCGGCGATGCGGACAAGCAACCGGTGTGTGCTGAAATTTATCGCTTTATCAGTGTAATGAAATCAGGGAAAGAGGTTGAAGCTCATTTCAAAAATGCCCCATATGGATGGGGGGTGGATACTATACAGGGCGCACTTTGCGCGATGACGTCTGCTGGAGTGCTAAAAGCGTCTGATGTACAAGAGAAGGCTCTAAATTCAAAAAAGCTCAGAGATAGTGGATGGCGTAACGCCAAGTTCCGTCCAGAAAAAGCCACCCTGTCAAAAGTGCAGTTAATTAAAGTGCGTGGCGTGATTACCGCCTTGCATGAAGAACCTTGCAATGCCGGAGAAGAGTCAACCAAGCTCCCGCTAGCTATTCTCAACGCCAAAAATGTCGCCAACCAAGCGGGGGGGGCTGCACCTTTGCCTATGGCACCAAGCACCGCGTTACTGAGTGAATTGGAGATGTATTCTGGCAATGATCAATTACTCAAAGTGTTTGAAAATCAAGAGACATTAAAAAGTGACTTTGAGACATGGAAGTTACTGGCAGATAAAGCTTCCTCAAGAATGAAGCAGTGGCACAAGCTACAAAGTGTCATCAAATACTGTGCAGGGCTTGCGGTACGTGCGTCAATCGAAAAAGAAACCGCCGCTATTATGGCCAATCGAAGCCTGTTAGATGATCCAAATCCGCTAGACAATTTGCTGAAATCAGCGGGTAATGCCCTGCGAGATGCGCTCACCAGTCATAGAGCAAACTATGAGGAAGAGCACCGTCAGTGTATGGCTGATTTATTGGATGATGAAAACTGGCAAAAGCTGGATGAGGTCAAGCGCAATGCGTTTTTAACCAAGCGCCAACTCAACGCTATTCCAGCGATTGAGATCAGTACCTTAGACGATACGCTCAATTCTCTAGACACCATCAGCCTTGACCAATGGAACGATAAAGCGGCCAGCTTGCCTAGCATCTTCAATCTGGTGTTGAAAGATGCCATCAACGAATTGCAGCCCAAAACCCGTTACCACAAGCTAAATAAACCGATTATTAGCGATGAGCAACAACTACAAAAATGGCTCGATTACGCAGAAAAAGAGCTACGAGAGCAGCTAGCCCTGGGGCCTGTTGTACCGAGTTAACTGCCATTTTACCTATTGTCAGCCTGCCTTGAGTCGTCAAGGTAGGCGGTGTTTAGTTTACTTAGCCATCGCGAAACTGCGTACAGAAGAATCCCATGAGACAATCACTCGAAAAATCACTACGTAAAAAGCTCGAAGATACTGTCATTAAAGCCCGCGACATTGTTGAAGTCGCCGTAAATGAAGCGCTGCAGCGTTTAGGTGTGGCCGATAGTCAAGCGCCAAGTTACCTAAATGATGAACAACGCGCCCTGCGTAATACCTTACGTGCCCATGCACGTCAGCTTGGTGACAAACTGAGTGATGGCAAGCAAGAGATTGAACGTTTAGCTAACGAGATGGCGTACGAGCATTGGCACCGCATGTTGTTTGCTCGTTATTTAGAACAAAACAATCTGTTGATGTATGACGAACATACGCCAGTTACGTTAGAAGAATGTTTTGAACTAGCGGAAGAAGAGCCAGATTGCAAAGACGGCTGGGAACTCGCTGGTCGTTTAGCGCAAAAAATGCTGCCACAAATCTTCCGTGCCGATTCGCCAGTATTTGCAATCAAGTTGTCGATTAACCACATCAATGAACTGGAAAACCTGATTGCCGCACTTGATCCTGCCACTTACCAAGCGCAAGACAGCTTGGGCTGGTGTTACCAGTTTTGGCAAACCAAGAAGAAAGATCAGGTTAACAAGTCTGGAGTGAAAATTGGTGCGCAAGAGTTAAGCCCGGTAACGCAGCTCTTTACTGAGCCTTATATGGTGAGCTTTTTACTGGATAACGCACTCGGTGCTTGGTGGGCGAACAAGCGCTTAACGCAAGATGATTTAATTCGTGCAAACAATGAGCAAGAGCTTCGTGACTTAGCGGCTATTCCAGGTGTTCCTCTGGAGTATCTACGTTTTTCTAAAGATGAAGAGGCAGGACTATGGAAACCAGCAGCGGGTGGGTTTGAAAAATGGCCTGAGAACTTATCAGAGCTTAAAACACTTGATCCTTGCTGTGGCTCAGGTCACTTCCTGGTAGCTGTTTTCCTAATGCTTGTTCCTATGCGTATGCAGCTTGAAGGATTGTCTGAGAAACAAGCTGTGGACGCGGTACTGCGCGATAATATTCATGGTCTAGAGCTTGACCAACGCTGTGTCGAACTGGCGGCATTTGCGCTGGCTTTAGAAGCATGGCGTTATCCAAATGCAGGTGGTTACCGAGCATTGCCTGAGCTTCAATTAGCTTGTTCTGGTATGTCGATTGCTGAAGCGCAAAAAGAGTGGAAAGACTTAGCCAAAGGCGACGAAGAATTAACAGATGCTATTGCTTGGATGCAGCATACCTTCAAAGATGCTCCAACTTTGGGTAGTTTGATAGACCCAACTAAAGCCCTAGAAAGTGGGCGCACCCCACCTTGGGAATTGCTTCAAAGTGAATTATCGTATAAGAGCGAAGCAACAAGCGAAGCTAAAACTACAGCCCAAGGCCTTGCAAAAGCTGCGGGGATACTTAGTGAACAATTTCAATGGGTTATTACAAATGTCCCTTATCTAACTCGATCAAAACAGTCTCCAAAATTGATGAGTTACTGTGAAAGCAATTATCCTACTTCAAAGAATGAATTGGCCTTTGTATTTACTGAAAAGTGCAGGTCTTTATCACATGAAAATGGGTGTGTTTCTCTAGTCAAGCCACAGAACTTTATATTTATGGCTAGGTATAAAGAGTATCGACAAAAAATGTTTACGGATTTTGGTATTGATGTTGTTGCTAGACTAGGGGCAAGAGCTTTCGAGTCTATTTCTGGAGAAGTTGTAAATATTTGTTTGTTGCAATTTACTAAAACTCAAGACAGGGACTTTTTGGTTTCATTAGACCTTGCTGAAAATAGCTCTTATGAATCTAAGACAAGCCTATTGAAAGAGACAAACCTAGATTTAGTTTCATTTAACTCTGTTTGCAAGAGTTCAGATTACCTACTAGGAGCTACTTCAGATAATAATTCTGAGCTAAAGGTTTACGCTGACAGTTATCAAGGCTTGCGAACGGGCGATGCAAATAGGTTTGTCTGTCAAGTTTGGGAACAAAAAGATATATCTAAGTGGGATTACTTCCAAACATCTAGCTCGGATAATGGTGAAGTGTTCTCTGGTTACACGAGTTTAATTCTATGGGAAGGTGGTTCTGGCCAGCTGCAAAAATACGCTAATGAAAACAGGTCAAAACTTCATGATATGCATGAAAGTGGGAATCGTTCGTGGGGTAAAAGAGGTATTGCTATTGGTCAGATGACAATAAGGGCTACTTATTATAACGGTGAGAAATATGATAACCCGATAGCAGTATTGACACCTAAAAACAATGATGACTTCGAGGTGCTATTTGCATTCTTAAACGATAGTTCATACAAGGATGAAGTAAAGTCTATAAACCGAGGTATTTATGTTACGAACGCGGCATTATTGAAAGTGCCTTTCGATCACGAAAAGTGGTCTAATTTAGCGAAGGAAATGTATCCTTTTGGCGTCCCAAAACCATACTCTAGTGATTGTACGCAGTGGATTTTTCATGGTCATCCATGCGCATCAGTTATTTGGGACGAAGAGGCTAAGACAACTGTCGTAAGTAATAATCGCGAAGATGATTCAGTATTTCAAGTCGCTGTTGCCCGTTTGATGGGTTACCAATGGCCAGCAGAACTTGACGCGCAAATGGAACTTGCGCCTGAAATGCGTGAAGTGATGAAGAAGAACGCTGATTTTGCTGGTTTGATTGATGATGACGGCATTGTCTGTATTCCAGCAGTACGTGGTGAGAAAACCGCTGCAAAACGCTTGGCGGATATTTTATATAAAGCTTACGGTGATACCTGGAGCAGTTCGGTAGAAGATAAATTGCTCAAAGCAGTAAAAGCCAAAGATTGGGAAAGCTGGCTGCGTGATAAGTTCTTTGATCAACACTGTAAGCTGTTTCAACACCGTCCGTTTATTTGGCAAATTTGGGATGGTCTCAAAGATGGCTTCTCCGTATTAGTCAATTACCATAAGCTCGATTACCAAGGCTTAGAACGCTTAATTTATACCTACCTTGATGACTGGATTAGTACCCAGAAGCGTGAACTTGCCGATGGTATCGATGGTGCGGATATTCGTTTAACTGCAGCAGAAAATCTTAAAGCTCAACTAGAAGCCATCCTAGAAGGTGAAAAAGGCCTCGATATTTTTGTGCGTTGGAAGCCTTTGGAAGAGCAACCGATTGGTTGGAACCCCGATCTAAATGATGGTGTACGGCTTAATATTCGCCCGTTTATGCTGGCCAAAGATATGGGGAAAAAAGGCGCAGGTGTATTGCGCGCTAAGCCAAATATTAATTGGAATAAGGACCGCGGCACGGATGTGGAATCGGCCCCTTGGTATCATCTTGGTGTGGAATACGGCGGTAATGAGGGCGACCGTATCAATGAGCATCATTTGACATTGGCAGAGAAAAAAGCGGCACGGGAGCAGACGCAATGATTAAGTCTGTAGAAAATTACGCGGTATCCGCACTGTTCAGCGTAGATGAAAAAGTCATCTATGCAATTCCTCGGTATCAACGTGAATATACTTGGGGAAAATCACAGTGGGATACGCTATTTGAAGATTTACTTGAGAATGATCCTAGCTATTTTTTAGGGTCGATTATCTGTATTAATCAAAGTAATGATGCGCTAGCGGTTCAGTCCTTAGAATTGGTTGATGGTCAACAGCGAATGACCACGTTGTCACTGCTAATGGCTGCCATTTACTATCGTTTTAAAAATTTAGGTATCGAGCTTGAGTTTGACCAACAATTAGAACTACATAACTTAAAGCATAAGTTGGTATTGAAAACTAATACCGATAAAACACGCTTAGTGCCTCAAGTGCAAAACAGTAATCAGCAAGATTATTTCTTGGTACTACACCAGGCTGGGATTTTAGCCGATGCTGAGTCTGTACCTTATGCAGGCAATCGCAGAGTATCTCGGGCCTTTTGGCATTTTTGTGGTCGTATTGATGAATATTTAACTGAGATATCAGACCCAATTAAGGCATTGTCAGAACTCATCGAAAAAGTAAATACAGCTACCTTGGTTAAGATTGAAGTGGCGAGTCATTCTGACGCTTATACGTTATTTGAATCATTGAATAACCGTGGTGTACCGCTAACAGCTATTGACCTCATTAAAAATAAGCTGCTTGCTCGTTTAGAAAGTGATGATGCCGGGCAAATTGATAAGCATTTTAATAGCTGGATGAAGGTGCTTGGCTATCTTGGTGATGACTATGGGATTCAAGAACGTTTCTTTCGCCAATATTACAATGCGTTTAAGCCTAAGTTAAAAGAGATTGTCAGTGTGCCAGTGGCCACCAAGTCGAATTTAATTCAGGTTTATGAAAAGCTGATCTCTAACGATGCAGGCAAGTTTTTGCAAAAAATGCTGAAACATTCGGCACTGTACGCCCAGATTATTGGTAATCAATCGGTACCAGAGCAACCGGCGTTAACTAACTTGCTGAAAGATTTAGAGCGCGTTCAAGGCGTTCCATCTTACTTATTACTGATGTTACTTTTTGCCAAGCGCGAAACGCTGGATCTGTCTTTTGAGCAAATAGCACAAGTGACAAAGTTGTTGATTGCATTTTTTGTTCGAAGAAACACCACCGATAAACCTGCCACGCGTGATTTGACGCGAATTTTTATGGAACTCACGGCTGGCATTCCTGATCTTAAGGGTGCACCAATAGTTGAGCTGATTGCAGGAAATCTGTCTCGAGTAAGCGCAGACGACGAAACATTTAAAAAGTATCTGTCAGGCAATCTATATCAAGACAATACTGCGGTGTGTCGTTATGTGTTATGCGCAATAGAACAAAGCCAAATGACCAAAGAAAGCGAACGTGATTTATGGGTGGTGAAAGGCAATCAATTTGTGTGGACTATCGAACATATCTTCCCACAAGGTGAGAATATTCCCGATTCATGGGTAGCTATGATCGCCGATGGTAATGCGCAGTTAGCAGAGCAGTATCGAGAATCCCATGTGCATAAACTCGGTAATCTGACCATCTCAGGGTACAACAGTACGCTTGGTAACAAGAGCTTTGCTGATAAGCGAGATCGGAAAGATCAAAAAGGTAGCCCTGTGGGCTACAACAATGGTTTGTACTTAAACCAAGAGCTAGCGCAGGCTGAAACTTGGTCAGTCTCACAGATAGAACAACGAACGGCAGTTTTAGTGGATAAGATACTGACGATGTATCCACTGCCAGTGGACAATACCGTGGCGTAATACTGATGATGCTAATAGAAAACTTAAAACAACAACTGCGTGACAGCGCTGCTTACAACAAAAGCGTGCAGGTTGAGCCTGCGGCTATCTTGTGGACGGATATTGATAAACAGTGGCAGTCCGCTATGCCATTTATCAAGCAACATTTACCGGAATTGATTGAGCTTGGTGAATATCAACCTGAACAGCGTATTGGCCCTGCTATTTGGGTGAAATGCGCTATTGCTGGTGTGCTGGAAGAGTGTGTGCTTCCACAAGATAAAACGCCGATTATTTATTTACCAGGTATTGGCCGTAAGGATTTACGTGCGATTGAGCAGTGCCCTGAGTTTTTAAAACCGTTGGCAGAGTTACAGTATCGTGGTTGCTGGTGGGCGTATAACACTGCGGGACGTGATTGGAGCGTGGGGTCATTTTTAACCAATCCGAAAGTCGGCTTAGAACTTGATTTAGCCAAAGATAAAAAGACCCAAGCAGCCATATTACAAGTTCTGCCCGACTTATTAGAAACCCCTGTTGCCAAGCTTAAAGGTAAAAAACTTGAAGCTGAAGATTTCTACTCTATTGTGTTGGATGACATCGCGCGTGACATTCTGGGTTGGTTAAATAATCCACAAGAGAAAGCCGCATTGTGGCAGGGGAGTCGTTGGAATATTTTTACAAACTCGTGTCAAGCTCAGTTCGGTTTCACCCCTGACAGCAACCACCACGAACAAGCGCTACATCTGTTATGTCAAGCTGAAGGCGCATGGGAAAGTATCTGGCAGCGGTTTGAGGAAACCGCGAATAATCTCCCATTACTGGTTGAACAACTGGCTAACGTTGAGCCCACTGATCTTAGTGTGCTCTATCCTGAACACTATTTATCGAGTAATACTGCGGATGAGTCGAACATCGAAACTGCACTGCGTAATGCGTTAGGCAAGGATCGAGAGGTGATATCGACCACATTGGGGGCGCTTTGGTTGCAGCAGCAACCGCGCAAAAATTGGTTGTGGTATCGATTGGATAAATCCCCTTGGCTCGCGGTACTTGAAGATCTCATCACAGTGTTAGAACAGACCGAGATTACTTTTTCGGGCAGTAATCCGGAGTCAATGGCCGACAATTATCAGCAGCGTTTTTGGCAGGCTGATGCGGCCGTATTAGCAGCAATGGGGAAAGCCCAGGATATTCACCAGCAAGAACTTATCGCCAATGTATTAGCGGTGATATATACACCTTGGTTGGAACAGACTACGCTCAACTTCCAACAGCTTGTGGCACAACATGGTTACCCAGGCGACAACCAAATTAAAGAGAGTACGGCTCACTATCAGGTCGGTAGCCAAGTGGTGTTCTTTGTCGATGGTTTGCGTTTTGATACTGCAAAAACTCTCGAACAGAAGCTGGCAAAATATGGCATTCAGGTTGAGCTGACGTCTCGTTGGTCTGCGCTACCATCGTTGACTGCGACGGCGAAAGCGGCGGTTACGCCATTGGCGGATATGTTAACAGGTTTGGAAGGCAATGATGATTTCATACCGGTACTAGCAGATACCCAAACTGCATTTAGTAGTCATTATCTGAGAAAGTTACTTGCTGACAAAGATTGGCAATATCTGGACGGTCTCGAAACAGGTGAGCCGAAAGGCTACGCTTGGGTACAAACAGGGGATTTAGATAAATTGGGGCATCGACAGCAACGTAAAATGCCACAATATATTGACCAGGTGTTGGATGATATCGTCGCTAGGATCCGTGGCTTGGTGGATGCTGGATGGCGACGCATTAAAATTGTTACTGATCACGGTTGGCTGTGGTGCCAAATGAATTACCGGAAGGTGAAGTTGCATAAGT